>NZ_JBQZXE010000033.1:0-33011 GCF_053555855.1 Shigella sp. SIG3 | reverse complement strand
TTTTTGACTTAAATAGCAATTTACCCGCCAATTCTTGCTGAACATCTATACTTTTTTTGTATTTTTATGCGATTCATTGATTTCTGCTGTACGTGCAGGAAGGAATCGCAGAGCAACAGTGAAAGAATATGGTTGCTAATGATTTTATTTGATTGATTTCTTTATTGAAAATCAACAATGTGCTTAAAAATCATTCGGGTCGGATTGCCGCGAAAGAAGTGATACACTAGCGCGTCAATATCAGTGCGGTATCAGTATTCAGGTAGCTGTTGAGCCTGGGGCGGTAGCGTGCTTTTTCTGCTTCACCTTAATCGGATAATCTTAACAAAAAGAGTTACTTGTGGATAAGCCATTTCGAAGAATTTTGCTCATTAAGATGCGTTTTCATGGGGATATGTTATTAACTACTCCCGTCATTAGTTCTCTGAAAAAAAATTACCCTGACGCAAAAATCGATGTGCTGCTTTATCAGGACACCATCCCGATCCTGTCTGAAAATCCAGAGATTAACGCGCTCTACGGCATAAAAAATAAAAAAGCAAAAGCCTCAGAAAAAATTGCCAACTTTTTTCATCTCATCAAGGTATTACGTGCCAATAAGTATGACCTTATCGTCAATCTTACCGATCAATGGATGGTTGCTATACTGGTTCGCTTATTAAATGCTCGTGTGAAAATTTCCCAGGATTATCATCATCGGCAGTCTGCTTTTTGGCGTAAAAGTTTCACCCATTTGGTGCCGTTGCAGGGTGGAAATGTGGTGGAAAGTAACTTATCCGTGCTGACACCATTGGGACTTGATTCGTTGGTGAAGCAGACAACCATGAGTTACCCGCCTGCAAGCTGGAAACGTATGCGTCGCGAACTTGATCACGCTGGTGTTGGACAAAATTATGTGGTTATCCAACCTACGGCGCGGCAAATCTTCAAATGCTGGGACAACGCCAAGTTTTCCGCTGTGATTGATGCCTTACATGCTCGTGGTTATGAAGTCGTTCTGACGTCCGGCCCAGATAAAGACGATCTGGCCTGCGTCAATGAAATTGCGCAGGGATGCCAGACGCCACCAGTAACGGCGCTGGCTGGAAAGGTGACCTTCCCGGAACTTGGTGCGTTAATCGATCATGCGCAGCTGTTTATTGGCGTTGATTCCGCACCGGCGCATATTGCCGCTGCAGTTAATACGCCGCTGATATCGCTGTTTGGCGCAACAGATCATATTTTCTGGCGTCCCTGGTCAAATAACATGATTCAATTCTGGGCGGGAGATTACCGGGAAATGCCAACGCGCGATCAGCGTGACCGAAATGAGATGTATCTTTCGGTTATTCCGGCGGCAGATGTCATTGCTGCTGTCGATAAATTACTGCCCTCCTCCACGACAGGTACGTCGTTATGATCGTTGCTTTTTGTTTATATAAATATTTTCCCTTTGGCGGTTTGCAGCGCGATTTTATGCGTATTGCTCAGACAGTCGCCGCCCGAGGTCATCATGTTCGGGTTTATACCCAGTCGTGGGAAGGCGAATGCCCTGATGTATTTGAACTGATCAAAGTGCCGGTTAAATCGCATACCAATCACGGGCGCAATGCGGAGTATTTTGCCTGGGTGCAAAAACATTTACGCGAACATCCCGTCGATAAAGTCGTTGGATTCAACAAAATGCCGGGGCTGGACGTTTATTATGCCGCTGATGTTTGTTATGCCGAGAAAGTAGCGCAGGAAAAAGGCTTTTTCTATCGCCTGACGTCACGTTATCGCCATTATGCCGCCTTTGAGCGGGCAACCTTCGAACAGGGCAAGCCGACACAGCTGCTGATGCTGACAGATAAGCAAATCGCCGATTTCCAGAAACATTATCAGACTGAAGCGGAGCGTTTTCATATTCTGCCACCGGGGATTTATCCTGATCGTAAATATAGCCAGCAGCCAGCCAATAGCCGTGAAATCTTCCGTAAGAAGAATGGAATAACCGAACAACAATATTTATTGTTGCAGGTCGGTTCAGACTTCACGCGTAAAGGTGTCGATCG
This sequence comes from Shigella sp. SIG3, assembly GCF_053555855.1. Classification (NCBI taxonomy): domain Bacteria; kingdom Pseudomonadati; phylum Pseudomonadota; class Gammaproteobacteria; order Enterobacterales; family Enterobacteriaceae; genus Shigella; species Shigella sp. SIG3. The sequence goes on along the minus strand of NZ_JBQZXE010000033.1, from coordinate 30,978 downwards.
TTCCATTGAAGCACTTGCTTCGTTACCGGATTCGCTGCGCCACAACACATTGCTATATGTTGTTGGGCAGGATAAACCGCGAAAATTTGAGGCACTGGCAGAAAAACGCGGCGTGCGCAGTAATGTTCACTTCTTCTCGGGGCGCAACGATGTCTCGGAATTAATGGCGGCGGCGGATTTATTACTGCATCCTGCCTACCAGGAAGCGGCGGGAATTGTGCTGCTGGAAGCGATTACTGCAGGATTACCGGTACTAACAACTGCCGTTTGTGGCTATGCGCATTATATTGTCGACGCTAATTGCGGCGAGGCTATTGCTGAGCCATTCCGCCAGGAAACATTGAATGAGATTTTACGCAAAGCGTTAACGCAATCTTCATTGCGCCAGGCTTGGGCGGAAAATGCGCGACATTATGCTGATACACAAGATTTATACAGTCTGCCAGAGAAAGCGGCGGATATCATAACGGGTGGTCTGGATGGTTGAACTTAAAGAGCCGTTTGCCACGTTATGGCGCGGCAAAGATCCTTTTGAGGAAGTTAAAACCTTGCAGGGTGAGGTATTTCGTGAACTGGAAACTCGCCGTACTCTGCGCTTTGAAATGGCGGGAAAAAGCTATTTTCTCAAATGGCATCGCGGCACGACCCTGAAAGAGATAATCAAAAATTTACTCTCATTGCGGATGCCAGTATTAGGCGCAGACCGCGAATGGAATGCGATTCATCGACTGCGGGATGTCGGCGTTGATACTATGTATGGGGTGGCATTCGGCGAAAAAGGCATGAATCCGCTGACCAGAACCTCGTTTATTATTACCGAAGATCTGACACCAACCATCAGTCTGGAAGATTACTGTGCTGACTGGGCGACCAACCCACCAGATGTTCGCGTAAAGCGTATGCTTATTAAGCGTGTCGCGACGATGGTGCGCGATATGCATGCTGCGGGCATTAACCATCGTGACTGTTATATCTGTCATTTCCTGCTGCACTTGCCTTTTTCCGGTAAGGAAGAGGAGTTAAAAATTTCGGTAATTGACCTACACCGGGCGCAGCTTCGCACGCGCGTTCCAGGTCGTTGGCGCGATAAAGATCTTATAGGGCTTTATTTTTCTTCAATGAATATTGGCCTGACTCAGCGGGATATCTGGCGCTTTATGAAGGTGTATTTTGCCGCCCCGCTTAAAGACATTCTCAAGCAGGAACAAGGACTGCTGTCGCAAGCAGAAGCAAAAGCCACAAAAATCAGGGAAAGAACGATTCGAAAATCGTTGTAACCCGTAACTTATTTTTGCCAAAATTTTGGATACAGAATAAATATGTCTCAACTCAATGATAGTGACATCATCCTTTTTGAGTATAATTTTCATTATCAAAATATAAGATCTAAAAATACTCTTGATATAGCATTTGGTATTGACAGAAATTTTCTTTTTGGATGTGGTGTAGCCATCGCATCTATTCTATTAAACAATAGAGAAATCTCTTGTGAATTTCATGTTTTCACAGATTATATCAGTGATAAAGACAAATTATATTTTTCTGATTTAGCAAAACAATATAATTCAAGAATTAATATTTATGTTATCAATTGTGATAAGCTGAAGTCATTACCAAGCACGAAAAACTGGACTTACGCAACATATTTTCGATTTATAATTGCAGATTATTTCTATCATAAACATGAAAAAATACTATATCTTGATGCAGATATTGCTTGCAAGGGTAGTATTAAAGAACTCTTAGATTATCAATTTTCTACTAATGAAATTGCCGCAGTTGTAGCTGAAAGAGATATTGAATGGTGGCAAAATCGAGCCTCGGTATTAACTACACCACAGTTAGCTTCTGGATATTTCAATGCTGGTTTTTTACTGATAAATATTGATGAGTGGAATCTAAATAACATTTCGTCAAAAGCTATTGAAATGTTGCGTGACCCAGATTGGGTAAGTAAAATCACCCACCTTGATCAAGATGTACTGAATGTATTATTGAATGGTAAAGTGAAGTTTATTTCGGAGAAATATAATACCCGATATAGTATTAACTATGAATTAAAAGACAAAGTTGATAATCCAGTCAATGATGACACCGTGTTTATACACTATGTGGGACCTACAAAACCCTGGCATGAGTGGGCTGATTATCCGGTTTCACGTAGTTTTTTGATCGCCAAAGCAGCTTCTCCGTGGAGTAAAGAAGATTTACTTAAACCTGTAAATAGCAATCAGTATCGGTATTGTGCAAAACATAAATTTAAACAAAAGCATTATATGGCAGGCATTTTTAATTATTTAAAGTATTATAAAGAAAAATGCTTCTAAAGATTTAAGGTTAAAATAATTCATTATGATATATAATAAAACGATAAATGGGTTGAAAGTTTTCATAAAAGATAATGATCCCTTTTATGAGCAAGTTCTAAATGACTTTTTAACTTGCAGGGTTAAAACATTAAAAGTTTTTCGTTCTATTGATGATACTAAAGTCATTCTTATTGACACTGCTCGTGGACCTCTTGTACTTAAAGTTTATGCGCCAAAGCATAAAATGACCGAACGTTTCTTAAAATCTTGCATAAAAAAAGATTATTATGAAAATTTAATTTATCAAACCGATCGGGTACGTGGTGAAGGCATCCAATCAATTAATGACTATTTTTTGCTAGCTGAACGTAAAACATTAAATTTCGCTCATTATTATATTATGCTCATTGAGTATATTGAAGGTGTCGGGTTAAATGAGTATTTGGAAATTTCTGAAGATCTGAAGGATCAATTATCAGAATCGATAAAAGAGTTGCATCAGCATGGAATGGTGTCTGGCGATCCTCATAAAGGAAATTTTATAGTATCCGAAAAAGGTTTAAGACTAATTGACCTTTCAGGTAAAAAAACAACCGCTGTTTTAAAAGCAAAAGATCGCATTGATCTTGAACGGCACTATAATATAAAAAATGAATTGAAAGACTTTGGCTATACATATCTTATATTCAAAAAGAAAATTAAAAAAGTAATCAGGGATGTAAAAGTCAAACTAGGATTGAAGAGCAAATAATGATTATGATGAAGGGTAATTAAATTGGATTTTAAACATCTTACTCAATTTAAAGATATAATTGAACTGGACAAGCGCCCCGTTAAACTTGATGAACGGGAAACGTTTAATGTCTCATGGGGTATTGATGAGAACTACCAGGTTGGGGCTGCGATTTCAATTGCTTCAATTCTTGAAAAGAATAAACAAAACAAATTTACCTTTCACATAATCGCTGATTACTTAGACAAAGAGTATATTGAATTATTATCACAATTAGCAACGAAGTATCAAACAGTAATTAAATTATATCATATTGATTCTGAGCCATTGAAGGCGCTACCTCAATCAAATATCTGGCCAGTATCTATTTATTATCGTTTGCTTTCATTTGATTATTTTTCTGCGCGATTGGATTCATTATTATATCTTGATGCTGATATCGTCTGTAAGGGTTCATTGAACGAGTTAATAGCATTAGAGTTTAAAGATGAATATGGGGCAGTGGTAATTGATGTAGATGCTATGCAAAGTAAAAGCGCTGAGCGTTTGTGTAATGAGGATTTTAACGGTAGCTATTTTAACTCTGGTGTAATGTATATTAATTTACGGGAATGGTTAAAACAAAGACTAACGGAAAAATTCTTTGATCTATTATCAGATGAGTCAATTATAAAAAAATTAAAGTACCCGGATCAAGATATTTTAAACTTAATGTTTCTACATCATGCTAAAATATTACCGAGAAAATATAATTGTATTTATACTATAAAGTCAGAATTTGAAGAAAAAAATAGTGAATATTACACCCGGTTTATTAATGATGACACTGTCTTCATACATTATACTGGTATAACTAAGCCATGGCATGATTGGGCGAACTACGCCTCTGCAGATTATTTTCGTAATATTTATAATATATCACCATGGAGAAATATACCTTATAAAAAAGCTGTTAAAAAACATGAGCACAAAGAAAAATATAAACACTTGCTTTACCAGAAAAAATTTCTCGATGGTGTTTTTACAGCAATTAAATATAATGTTATGAAAGGTTAATATACGAGATGGTTGATAAAATAATATTTACGGTTACTCCTATTTTTTCAATTCCTCCTCGCGGAGCGGCTGCTGTTGAAACGTGGATGTATCAGGTTGCTCAGCGTACCAATTTTCCAAATCGTATTGTTTGTATCAAAAATCCAGGATACTCAAATTACACCTTTGTTAATGATAATTGTAGTATTCATAGGGTTGGATTCAGTCGCATATATAAGCGGTTATTTCAAAAATGGACAAGACTTGATCCTCTTCCATATTCACAGAGAATATTGAATATTGCACATGATTTTCCTATAACGAAAGAAAGTGTTATTGTAGTTCATAATAGCATGAAGCTATACACTCAAATTCGTAAGCGAGCTCCTCAGGCAAGAGTGGTTATACATATGCATAATGCATTTGAACCAAAATTGCTTGAGCAAAATGTTAAAATGATAGTCCCTAGTTTATACTTGAAAAAGTATTACCAATCTTATTTAGCAAATGCAGATATTGAGATTGTACCAAATGGAATTGATTTAGAAACCTATCAATCTAATTTTCAGCCGATCACTAGAAGCGAACTTAATATCTCCCCTGAAGAGAAAATTATTTTTTATGCTGGGCGTATCGTCCCTGACAAAGGCATATTGCTGTTGATGCAATCATTCGAAAAATTGGCCGCTGCTCACAAAAATTTAAAATTAGTTGTGATTGGTGATTATACAGAAATGAGTAAAAGTGACAAAGGTGCATATCAACGCAATGTCAGGGAAATTGCAAAACGTTTGAAGGATCGTTGCATTATGTTAGGAAGCATACCGCCTGAAAAGATGCATTGTTATTACCCACTGGCAGATTTAGTCGTCATTCCTTCCCAGTTCCAGGAACCATTTTGCATGGTGGCAATTGAAGCTATGGGTGCTGGTAAGCCTGTTTTAGTGAGTACGCGTGGGGGGATGACGGAATTTGTCAAAGAAAATACTACGGGATTCCATTTAAAAGAACCTATGACTGCAGACTCCATAAGCAGCGATATTTTAAAAACGTTAGCGAATCCTGAATTAACAGCAGTTGCAAAGCAAGGTCAGGACTTTGTGTTTGATCACTACAGTTGGGATGGCGTAACTCAAAGATTCGAAGAGGTTATTCATAATTGGTTTGAATAAATAAAAAGGCCGCATTATGCAGCCTTTTTTATTTTTTACTTGTTTTTCATCGCTAATAATAAGCCGGCGTAAACGCCTAATAAATTTGGTTCAATTTGTTCTACGTTTCCACGGATAACAAAATAACCTATAAAAGATAGTAAGATTATATAATATGCATTATATGGTGAGCGATATTTATTCTTGACGCCATTTTTTATACACTCTTTCAATATTGCACAGTATAGCATCATAAGACTTACCAGCCCTAATAAACCAGTGCCAAACCAGATGAATAGCGCAAAATTATGTGGCCCTATTGATTGTCTAAAGGTCCATTCTGGATAATCAATGACACGTTTATTATAGACATCTTTATATGCAACGTTACCGTAACCATAACCAATAACAGGATTTTCTAATATTAGATCGAGTGCGCTGCCTTGAGTACCATTTGCATAGCGATAAGAACTATTAGTTTGTTGAAGTTTATACGTTAGCTTTGCGGTCATCTCCTTATGTGTGAAAATAACCGACAATGCAATGATGGAAACCATTACTCCTACTAATAGTAACTTCCATTGTTTAAACATCAGAATCCATATTAATCCAATGACTAACACGGAAAGCCAGGCCCCTCTGGATAAAGTTCCTAATATCAGAAAAATAAAAATAACGCTTAGAACCACAAAAGAAATGCGGTATTTTGCTGATTTGATAAGCCAGAGATTTAACAATGCAGGGAATAAAAAGACCATCGAGTCAGAAATGCTACGGTGTCTATAATCTGCGAATGGCATTATCCCTTGTTGATAGTCCTTATAATAGGTAATCAATTCAGAAAAACAGCGTAAGCCCAACGCACTAATAAATGAGAAGAAAACGATTTTTTCGACATCTTCTCTTTTCTCGTCTCTCAATATGACCGGTATTGCTATTGTGCATAGTAAAGTATTCTCAATAATAGCTTTGAAAATTTCCTTCATGCTAGCACCTGCATCAGGGGATTGAAGAAGTGACAGCAATGCAGCAATAGTTAATATGGCAACACTACCAAAAAGAAATGTTTTAAATAGTGAGAGATAGTGTTTTGGCCGTTTGCAGAGATAGACGATTGTCGTTATTGTCATAAGAATAACAATAAGATGTTTATACCTTGTAATCCCACCCAAAAAATAGGTGGTAATGAATAAGAATACGAGAGCTCTGTTCCAGTACGCTATCCAGTTTTTTTTCTCGAGAGAGAAAAATAATGTTGAGGTCATCTTATCTCCGATGTCAACTTATTGGTTATTATTTCAAGATTTAAATTTTGAAAAACGGTTTGAGCTGGCAAATCTGCAAGAGACATACTTGTAGAACGACACTCTACTTGATTCTTCCCATACCCACCAATTAATCCCGGATCGGTTGGTCCATAAACCGTGATATTGGGTCTATCCAGTGCCGCCGTTAAATGGCTTAACCCCGTATCCACCGACACTACAAATTTAGCCCCGGCCAGCACGCGGGCAACGCCTTCCAGACTCATCTTCGGCAATACTTCAACATAAGCAAATCCTTCCGCCAGTCGTTTCGCCCGTTCTTCCTCATGCGGCGCGCCCCACGGAAGTTTAATCCGTATTCCTGAATCAGCCAGTAAACCAATCAATTCTCGCCAGTGTTCTTCCGGCCAGTGTTTATCATCACGGGTCGTCGCATGAAGAAATACGGCATATTCGCCAGCATCTGTAGGCAGGTTCGTCAGAAAATGCTGTGCGATAGCATAATCGCCCTGGGTTTGCGGTTTGCTATAGCCCAAACTTTTGGCAAACAGTTCGCGGGTGCGTTCTACGGCGTGCTGCTGTTTTGCAATATGATGCTTACAATTGTAAAACAGGCTGGCTAAAGGTTCGCGAGCGGTTTGCCAGTCCAATCCATGCTTTACGCCATGCGCCAGACGTGTCACCAGTGCCGCGCTTTTTACCAGCCCCTGAGCGTCGATAACTGCGTCATAGTTCTCTGCTTGTAGCGCTTCACGAAACGCTTTGCGTTCAGCTTTTATGGGGGCCGAGAACCAGGCTTTACGCCAGCGACGTATTGCCACAGGAATAACTCGCTCAACGGCAGCGTGCCAGGAAGGAATCTGTGCGAACCCTTCTTCCACCACCCAGTCAAACTTAATCCCTGGGATTGCCTGCTGGGCATCAGTGAGTGCGGGCAACGTATGGAGAACATCGCCCATCGACGATGTTTTAACGATCAAAACCCGCATCCGTCAGGCTTCCTCTTGTAACAATAGCGCGTTGAGTTCTTCCAGTACGCGCTGGGGAGTAATGTCGATCAAGCTCTGGTGATAACCCTCCGCAGCGTCACCTTTACGCACTTTGTGATAGCCGGTAATCAGACGGATCACGCGCGCTTTATGGGATAGCGGCGGTGTGAAGTCCGGGCTACTTGGACCATACAGGGCAACCAGCGGACGATTGAGCGCCGCCGCAACGTGCATCAGGCCAGAATCGTTAGTGACAATGGCTTTACAGGCTGCAATCAGGATAACCGCTTGATCAAGCTGTGTTTCCCCCGCCAGGTTCCGACACCATGCCTGCTGCTCGGTATTCAAAGCGGCAAGAATCTCATTGCCCGCTTCATGATCTTTCGCAGAGCCAAACAGAACCACCTGATAACCTTCATCAATCAGCTGCTTTGCCAGTTCCGCATAGTGGTAGTGTGGCCAGCGTTTTGCCGGACCAAACTCCGCACCCGGGCAAAAGCCAATCATCGGACGTTCTGATGAAAGCGAAAATTGATTACAGGTATATGATTTTTCACCTTCGCTCACCTGCAACTGCGGCCATAACAATGGCTGCGGCAGATCTTGTGCGGTACGCATAATGCCTTTGTCATAGGCCAGCGCGACATAGCGTTCCACCATTAGCGGCCAGGCTTCTTTATCGAGCACGCGTACATCGTTGAGTAAACCGTAGCGCATCTCGCCGCGCCAGCCGGTGCGATGAGGAATACCCGCGAAGAAAGGCACTAATGCAGATTTGAAGGAGTTTGGTAAGACGTAGGCGCGGTCGTAGCGCTTTTCACGCAGGCTATGACCCAGTTTGCGGCGTTCGCCGATTTCCAGCGCTCCGTGACCGAGAGGCATAGGGATAGCTTCGTTAACTTCCGGCATCCGCGATAATAATGGACGGCACCATGCCGGTGCCATCACATCGATTATCGCCTGGGGATAGCGCGCCTGGAGCGTGCGATAGAGACTTTGCGACATCATCATGTCGCCAACCCAAGACGGGCCGATCACCAGTATTTTCATGCAGAGCTCTTATGCGTCGCGATTCAGCCAGGCCATGTATTCCGTTACACCTTCAGCAACGGTTTTGAACGGTTTGTCGTAACCCGCCGCGCGCAGATTTGTCAGATCTGCCTGAGTGAACGCCTGGTAGCGGCCTTTCAGCTTATCCGGGAACGGAATGTATTCGATCTGGCCTTTCTTGTGATAAGCCAGCGTAGCATCTGCTACTGCCTGGAAGGATTCTGCACGACCGGTGCCGAGGTTGAAGATACCGGAAACGCCATTTTCCAGGAACCACAGGTTTACATCTGCCACGTCGCCCACATAGACGAAGTCACGTTTGAAGTTCTCGCTACCTTCGAACAGCTTCGGTGATTCACCGTTATTAAGCTGGGTGTTGAGATGGAAAGCGACGCTCGCCATGCTGCCTTTATGGCCTTCACGCGGTCCATAAACGTTGAAATAGCGGAAGCCAACAATCTGCGAGTTCGCTTCTGGCAGGATTTGACGAACATATTCATCAAACAGGAATTTTGAGTAACCGTAGACATTCAACGGTTTTTCGTACTCGCGGGATTCAATAAAGTCGGAGGTGCGTCCGCCGTAGGTGGCTGCGGAAGAGGCATACAGGAACGGGATTTCGCGCTCCAGACAGTAGTGCAGCAGCTCTTTGGAGTATTGATAGTTGTTATCCATCATATACTTGCCATCCCACTCGGTGGTGGAAGAGCATGCGCCTTCGTGGAAAATCGCTTCGACATCACCGAACTCTTCGCCAGCCATAATCTGGATCAGGAAGTCTTCCTTATCCATATAGTCCGCGATATCCAGATCCACCAGGTTCACAAACTTGGTGCCGTCTTTCAGGTTGTCCACCACCAGAATATCGGTGATGCCTTTATCATTCAGGGCCTTAACGATGTTGCTGCCGATAAAGCCCGCGCCGCCGGTAACGATGATCATAACTGTAACCTTCGAATTATGGAGTCAGAGACAATCTCAGACACGAATGTCTGTAATCATACCATCACATCCGAATCCCTTCAGCCCTTTACATAGAGGTGCAAGGATGCTAATTGCAACAAACTAGTTTGGGTTTTAGCTAGTCCTTCATGGCGGATGTTGGTTTTGCATGTGAATAGTGCTTTAGTATCAATATTCCGATGTATGATAAATAACGGAATCATTTGAATGGATAATATACAGTATACATTCTGTTAATATTTATGATATAATTCTTTTTTTATATTAATGGTCTTATTAGTAATGAAATCATCCACCACAATTATCACTGCATATTTTGACATTGGTAGAGGGGATTGGACTACTAATAAAGGGTTCCGTGAAAAACTAGCTCGTTCAGTTGATGTTTATTTTAGTTACTTTGAGCGTCTGGCCGCACTTGAAAATGAGATGATTATTTTCACTTCTCCCGATTTGAAACCAAGGATTGAAGCGATTCGCAACGGAAAACCAACAACGGTTATCGTTATCGATATAAAAAAGAAATTTAGATATATCAGAAGTCGTATCGAAAAAATTCAAAAAGATGAGTCGTTTACAAATAGACTTGAGCCTCGACAATTAAAAAACCCAGAGTACTGGTCACCAGAGTATGTTTTGGTATGTAACCTTAAGTCCTATTTTGTAAATAAAGCTATCAACATGGGTTTAGTGAAAACGCCTCTTGTTGCGTGGATAGATTTTGGCTATTGCCGTAAGCCAAATGTAACTCGAGGATTGAAAATTTGGGATTTCCCATTTGATGAAAATAAGATGCATCTTTTCACTATAAAAAAAGGGCTTACTGTTACATCTCAACAACAGGCTTTTGATTTCATGATTGGCAATCATGTATATATTATTGGGGGCGCAATTGTTGGTTCACAGCATAAATGGAAAGAATTCTATAAATTAGTTCTGGAAAGTCAAAAAATAACACTAAACAATAACATTGTGGACGATGACCAGGGCATTTTTGTCATGTGCTATTACAAACGTTCCGATCTCTTCAACCTAAACTATCTGGGGAGAGGAAAATGGTTCGATTTGTTTCGCTGCTTCAGGAGTAACACTTTAGGGGCAAAAATGCAGGCGCTGAGAATTTTCCTTTCAAGAAAATAGGTTTCCCTCCATTAGTGGGTAGCGTTTTGATGCCAACTGAGATAGGAAAAATGATGCTTTGGCATCATTTTTTCTTTTTATATCAATGCAGTAAAATCACTCATCATTATGCTCAGCCAAAACTGTACAGTTTTTCTACTATCTGTAGGTGTTGAGAGACATCAAGATACACGTTATTTATCCTGAATTTTGCAGAAGTGTTAACGCATCATCTCGTCGCGACCTATAAGTTTGGGTAATATGTGCTGGAATTTGCCCTGTCTGGAGAATCGCAATGCGTGGAGAATTTTATCAGCAGTTAACCAACGATCTGGAAACCGCACGGGCGGAAGGGTTGTTTAAAGAAGAGCGCATTATTACGTCTGCGCAGCAAGCAGATATCACCGTGGCTGATGGAAGCCACGTCATTAACTTTTGTGCCAACAACTATCTCGGGCTGGCGAATCATCCGGATCTGATTGCGGCAGCAAAGGCGGGAATGGATTCTCACGGTTTCGGCATGGCTTCGGTGCGTTTTATTTGCGGCACTCAGGACAGCCATAAAGAGCTTGAACAAAAACTGGCGGCATTCCTGGGGATGGAAGATGCGATTCTCTACTCTTCCTGCTTTGATGCTAACGGTGGCCTGTTTGAAACGCTGCTGGGCGCGGAAGACGCCATTATCTCCGACGCACTGAACCACGCGTCTATTATTGATGGTGTGCGTCTGTGTAAAGCTAAACGCTATCGCTATGCCAACAACGATATGCAGGAGCTTGAAGCTCGTCTGAAAGAAGCGCGTGAAGCCGGTGCGCGTCATGTGCTGATTGCCACCGATGGTGTGTTCTCGATGGACGGCGTGATTGCCAATCTGAAGGGCGTTTGCGATCTGGCAGATAAATACGATGCCCTGGTGATGGTAGACGACTCCCACGCGGTCGGTTTTGTCGGTGAAAATGGTCGTGGTTCCCATGAATACTGCGATGTGATGGGGCGTGTCGACATCATCACCGGCACGCTCGGTAAAGCGCTGGGCGGGGCTTCTGGTGGTTATACCGCGGCGCGCAAAGAAGTGGTTGAGTGGCTGCGCCAGCGTTCTCGTCCGTACCTGTTCTCCAACTCGCTGGCACCAGCGATTGTCGCCGCTTCCATCAAAGTGCTGGAGATGGTTGAAGCGGGTAGCGAGTTGCGTGACCGTCTGTGGGCGAACGCGCGTCAGTTCCGTGAGCAAATGTCGGCGGCGGGCTTTACCCTGGCGGGAGCCGATCACGCCATTATTCCGGTCATGCTTGGTGATGCGGTAGTGGCGCAGAAATTTGCCCGAGAGCTGCAAAAAGAGGGCATCTACGTCACCGGTTTCTTCTATCCGGTCGTTCCGAAAGGTCAGGCGCGTATTCGTACCCAGATGTCTGCGGCGCATACCCCTGAGCAAATTACGCGTGCAGTAGAAGCATTCACGCGTATTGGTAAACAACTGGGCGTTATCGCCTGAGGATGTGAGATGAAAGCGTTATCCAAACTGAAAGCGGAAGAGGGCATCTGGATGACCGACGTCCCTGTACCGGAACTCGGGCATAACGATCTGCTGATTAAAATCCGTAAAACAGCCATCTGCGGGACTGACGTTCACATCTATAACTGGGATGAGTGGTCGCAAAAAACCATTCCGGTGCCGATGGTCGTGGGCCATGAATATGTCGGTGAAGTGGTAGGTATTGGTCAGGAAGTGAAAGGCTTCAAAATCGGCGATCGCGTTTCTGGCGAAGGCCATATCACCTGCGGTCACTGTCGCAACTGTCGTGGCGGTCGTACCCATCTGTGCCGCAACACCATTGGTGTCGGTGTTAACCGTCCGGGCTGCTTCGCCGAATATCTGGTGATTCCGGCGTTCAACGCTTTCAAAATCCCCGACAATATCTCCGACGACCTGGCTTCCATTTTTGATCCCTTCGGTAACGCCGTGCATACCGCGCTGTCGTTCGATCTGGTGGGCGAAGATGTGCTGGTTTCTGGTGCAGGTCCGATAGGTATTATGGCTGCGGCGGTGGCGAAACACGTTGGTGCACGCAATGTGGTGATCACCGATGTTAACGAATACCGCCTTGAGCTGGCGCGCAAAATGGGTATCACCCGTGCGGTTAACGTCGCGAAAGAAAACCTTAATGATGTGATGGCTGAACTGGGCATGACCGAAGGCTTTGATGTCGGTCTGGAAATGTCCGGCGCGCCGCCAGCGTTTCGTACCATGCTCGATACCATGAACCACGGCGGTCGTATTGCGATGCTGGGTATTCCACCGTCTGATATGTCTATCGACTGGACCAAAGTGATCTTTAAAGGCTTGTTCATTAAAGGCATTTACGGTCGTGAGATGTTTGAAACTTGGTACAAGATGGCGGCGCTGATTCAGTCTGGCCTCGATCTCTCGCCGATCATTACCCATCGTTTCTCTATCGATGATTTCCAGAAGGGCTTTGACGCTATGCGTTCGGGCCAGTCCGGGAAAGTTATTCTGAGCTGGGATTAACACGAACAAGGGCTGGTATTCCAGCCCTTTTATCTGAGGATAATCTGTTAATTATGTAAAATCCTGTCAGTGTAATAAAGAGTTCGTAATTGCGCTGATCTTTTATATAGCTGTTCTCATTATCTCTCTACCCTGAAGTGACTCTCTCACCTGTAAAAATAATATCTCACAGGCTTAATAGTTTCTTAATACAAAGCCTGTAAAACGTCAGGATAACTTCAGAGGTCGTCGGTAATTTATGATGAACAGCACCAATAAACTTAGTGTTATTATTCCGTTATATAATGCGGGCGATGATTTCCGCACTTGTATGGAATCTTTAATTACGCAAACCTGGACTGCTCTGGAAATCATTATTATTAACGATGGTTCAACGGATAATTCTGTTGAAATAGCAAAGCATTACGCAGAAAACTATCCGCACGTTCGTTTGTTGCATCAGGCGAATGCTGGCGCATCGGTAGCGCGTAATCGTGGGATCGAGGTGGCGACGGGCAAATATGTCGCTTTTGTCGATGCTGACGATGAGGTCTATCCCACCATGTACGAAACGCTGATGACCATGGCGTTAGAGGACGACCTCGACGTGGCGCAGTGCAACGCTGACTGGTCTTTTCGTGAAACGGGAGAAACCTGGCAATCCATCCCCAGCGATCGCCTTCGCTCAACCGGTGTATTAACCGGCCCGGACTGGCTGCGGATGGGGCTTTCTTCGCGCCGTTGGACTCACGTTGTCTGGATGGGGGTTTATCGCCGTGATGTTATTGTTAAAAATAACATTAAATTTATTGCCGGATTACATCATCAGGATATTGTCTGGACAACAGAATTCATGTTTAACGCGCTGCGTGCGCGATATACCGAGCAATCATTATATAAATATTATCTGCATAATACGTCAGTGAGTCGGTTGCATAGACAAGGGAATAAAAACCTTAATTATCAACGTCACTATATTAAGATTACCCGCCTGCTGGAGAAATTAAATCGAAATTATGCCGACAAAATTACGATTTATCCGGAATTTCATCAGCAAATAACTTACGAAGCATTGCGTGTTTGCCATGCGGTGCGCAAAGAGCCGGATATTCTTACCCGCCAACGGATGATTGCCGAGATATTTACTTCCGGTATGTATAAGCGCCTGATTACCAATGTGCGCAGCGTGAAGGTCGGTTACCAGGCGTTACTGTGGTCTTTCCGCTTATGGCAATGGCGCGACAAAACGCGGTCGCACCATCGCATTACGCGTAGCGCCTTTAATTTGCGCTAGCGTTAAACTTCGCCGCTTCGTGCTGTTTGCCCCAGCCTTGCCACTGATGCTGGAAGTAAACGATCAGCGTGCTCTGGCTGATGCTTTCGCTTAATACTTCAAAGAAGCGATTAGCATAAACAGGTTCTATCGGTTTCTTCGGTTTGCACAGCTTCACGCCACGGAACGGATTACGCGGTGCATCAGGCACAGCGTTTTTCGGCGGTGTAGAAGTATCAACCTGCGGTTCATTCAGCAAGCTGCTGGCTTTCACCAGCGTAATGTCTGGCGGCAGGTTATAAACCATCTGTTGTAGCACGCGTACCGTTGAAGGGTGAGGATGCCCAATGGCAATGGTTGAACCGTTGCGACGCGCCAGATCAATTGCGCGATTAAATTGCACACGGATGTCCGCTTCGTTCTGCGAATCGTCGAGGAACACCTTCCGTTTGATCACCTTCACGCCAGTACCTTGCGCGGCGCGCATCGCCTGGGTATTACCGATGGTTACGCTGTCGAGGAAGTAAAGATTGTAACGCTCCAGCGCCTGCATCACTTTCTGCATACCAAACAGGTTAGAGGTCATCTTGCTGCCCATGTGGTTGTTGATCCCCACGGCATAGGGCACGTTATTGACCGCACTACGAATAATGCGCTCAATTTCGTCGCTGCTCATCTCCGGGCGTAGCGTATTTTTCTCCAGCGGCTGTTTACTCAACGGTGCCATCGGGAGATGAATCAACACTTCGTGACCGCTGTTATGCGCTTTGGTCGCCATCTCTCTGGCGTGCGGTGAATCGGGTAATACAGCGACGGAGATAGCGGAAGGCATCGCCAGCACCTGGTTTTCGTTGTGCGGGCGATACCCAAAATCATCAATGACGATGGCAAGTTTGCCAGCAAGTACGGGGGAGGAGAGCGCCAACAGAGCGGCAAATGCAAGAACGTTACGACGAAATGGAAACAAAACTTATCTTCCCAACCACGGCTGTGGATTGACCGCCTGACCCTGGCGGCGAATTTCGAAATAGAGTGAAGGCCGACCCTGACCGCCACTGCTGCCCACCAGTGCAATTGGCTGGCCCGCGCGAACCTGCGAACCAACGCTCACCAGTGCGCTCTGATTATAGCCGTAAAGACTCATGTCGCCTTTACCGTGCTCAACCACCACCACCAGACCGTAACCTTGCAGCCAGTCAGCCAGAATCACTCGACCGTCGGCAATTGCTTTAACTTCAGTACCTTCAGAGGCACCGATAACCATCCCTTTCCAGCGTAATTCACCCTGTAGCTGCTCGCCATAGCGATGCAGCGTCGGCCCGCGAACCGGCCAGAATGCCTGACCACGCGGCGCACCCAGGCCACCAGTTCGGGACATCAGCGATTTTTCGCTTTCGGTCGGTTTGTAGGTGGTGCCTTTGCGCGTCGCTTCTTTCTGGCGCTCGCGAACCGCCTGGGCCTCACGCGCTTCTCGTTCAGCACGCGCTTTCGCCGCGGCTTCCGCACGGGCAATGCTGTTACGCAGACGGGATTCGTTGGCACGTAGTTCACTTAGCTGCTGCTGACCTTGCTGGATGGAAGATTCCAGCCCCGCCAGCGTCTTTTTACGCTCGTTCAGAACCTGAGTCAGTTTCGCCTGTTGGGCGCGCTGTTCATATAACAGCGTTTGTTGCTCGCTTTGTTTCTCTTCCAGTTCAGCACGCTGCATGGTGACTTCTTCACGCGTTTGCTTCAACTGGGCAATGGTTTCTTGTCGCGCCTGGTTGAGATAGCCGAAATAAGCCTGTAAACGCTGTCCACGCTGGCTTTCTTCACCGCTGAGAATTAGCTGAATACCGGTATGCTCGCCCTGACGGAATGCGGCATCCAGTTGTGCGGCGAGGCTGCGCTCCTGGGCGGCTTTTTGCTGCTCCAGTTTGGCAATCGACGCGTTCATCTCATCAATCTGTTTATTGAGTTGATTGAGCGTGTTTTGCGTTTCGCGCAGCTTACGGGTGGCTTCAGAGATCGCTTCTTCCTGCTTTTTCAATTGTGCGAGCAGGCTTGCGCGTTGTTGTTGCTTTTGGCGTACCGCGTGCTCTTTTGCGGCGATATCGGCCTGAATAGATTTGAGTTGGTCACGCTCATCCGCGTGGGCGGAAAAGGCGCACAACAATACGCCAGCGCTAAGAACGCTGGCGTAGATGATGGGCCTGATTGCAAACCTGCGCGGTTTCACGGCCCGTGTCATGGTATTAATCGCCTTTCCCCTCATGGGGAGGGATTATTCCACGATGAACAGCGGCTTACCAGTCATCTCTTGCGGGATTTCCATACCCATCAGCGACAACATGGTCGGCGCGATGTCAGAAAGTTTGCCGCCTGCAACCGCTTTCACGTTCTTATCACCAACGTAAATCAGCGGAACTGGCAGGTTGGTGTGTGCCGTGTGTGCCTGACCCGTTGCTGGATCGCGCATCTGTTCAGCGTTACCGTGGTCAGCGGTGATCAGCAGTTGTCCACCCACGGACTCAACCGCTTTCGCGACTTCTTCCACGCAGTGATCCAGTGCTTCAACCGCTTTAACCGCCGCTTCCATCACCCCGGTGTGACCTACCATGTCGCCGTTCGGATAGTTACAGATAATGGTGTCGTATTTGCCGCTCTTGATGGCCGCAACCAGTTTTTCGGTCAGCTCTGCGGAGCTCATTTCCGGTTGCAGATCGTAGGTAGCCACTTTCGGTGAGTTGATCAGAATGCGATCTTCGCCTTTGAACGACTCTTCTACGCCACCGTTGAAGAAGAAAGTAACGTGGGCATATTTTTCGGTTTCGGAAATACGCAACTGAGTTTTGTCGTTTTTCGCCATCCACTCGCCGAAGGTGTTAACCAGGGAAGCGGGTGGGTAAGCAACCGCAGTTTTGATGTCAGCGGCGTATTCGGTCAGCATCACGAAATCGACGTTAACCACTTTCTTACGCGCGAAGCCATCGAAATCAGCGTTCACGAATGCACGAGTGATTTCACGCGCGCGGTCAGCACGGAAGTTCATGAAAATCAGCGCATCGCCGTCTTCCATTGCCGCATCTGGCTGACCTTCTGCACGAATAACGGTCGCTTTCACGAACTCGTCGTTTTCGTCGCGAGCATAAGCTGCCTGCAAACCAGCAACGGCAGTATCGGCCTGGAACTCACCCTGCGCCAGAGTCAGCAGGTCATAGGCTTTTTCAACGCGATCCCAACGGTTATCGCGGTCCATCGCGTAGTAACGACCAATGATGGACGCTACGCGGCCTTTACCCAGCGCAGCAAATTTCTCTTCAAATTTTTTCAGCGAGGATTCAGCACTGCGCGGCGGGGTGTCGCGACCGTCAAGGAATGCGTGCAGGTAGATTTTTTCTGCGCCGCGTTCAGCTGCCAGTTCTACCATCGCCATGATGTGATCTTCGTGGCTGTGTACGCCGCCTGCGGAGAGCAGACCCATAATGTGTACTGCTTTACCTGCGTTTTTCGCTTTATGTACCGCGCCAGCCAGCACTGGATTAGCAAAGAAAGCGCGATCTTTGATTTCAACGTCCAGACGAGTCAGGTCCTGATACACGATGCGGCCGGCACCCAGGTTAACGTGGCCTACTTCGGAGTTACCCATCTGACGGTCAGGCAGACCGACTTCCAGACCGGAAGCGTCGATCAGGGTATGCGGACGATTGGCCCACAGTGCATCCATTACCGGGGTTTTAGCACTAAAAATGGCGTTATCCTGCTGTTCTTCACGATAGCCATAGCCATCCAGAATCACCAGTACCATAGGTTTTTTAGAAACCGACATTGCGACAACCTCATACTCAAGAGTCAAAATTTGCGTAATTTTACTACAGCTGAATCGATAAAATAGCCTCTGAAGATCAAAATATACGACCGCTCGCGGCAAGCCGATGCCAGATTTGCGCTTTTTTTTCGTCGTGCCCCGCAAAATTGCATTCCAGTTAACGCGCTGGCTGTATTTGCCGCACCGCGCAGGTATACTCCTTTCCTGGTTTTTTTAATCACTACGTTGGGAGTTGTTACCCCCCATGCAAGAAATTATGCAATTTGTTGGCCGTCATCCCATACTGAGTATCGCCTGGATCGCGTTACTGGTGGCGGTTCTTGTGACTACGTTTAAGAGCCTGACCTCGAAAGTGAAGGTGATTACTCGTGGTGAAGCTACGCGTCTGATCAACAAAGAAGACGCTGTGGTTGTGGATTTACGTCAGCGTGATGACTTCCGTAAAGGCCATATCGCAGGTTCTATCAATCTGTTGCCGAGCGAAATCAAAGCCAACAATGTTGGTGAGCTTGAGAAGCACAAAGACAAATCGGTTATCGTGGTAGACGGTTCTGGCATGCAGTGCCAGGAGCCTGCAAACGCGCTGACGAAAGCTGGTTTTGCGCAAGTATTCGTGCTGAAAGAGGGCGTTGCTGGCTGGGCTGGCGAAAACTTGCCTCTGGTGCGCGGCAAATAATTTACCTGTCGTCTTTCATGATGCAGGCCGTTAGCTGCAATTAGGCCCCCAGCGACTTATTGTTATAAGCTTCTGGGGACACTCCATTTTGCAGCCGCCCTGCAACATGAAATTTCAGGGTAAAAAAACAGGAGCTAAATTATGGCCAATGTTGAAATCTATACCAAAGAAACCTGCCCGTATTGCCATCGTGCAAAAGCACTGCTGAGCAGCAAGGGCGTGAGTTTCCAGGAGTTGCCGATCGATGGCAATGCCGCCAAGCGTGAAGAGATGATCAAACGCAGCGGTCGCACCACGGTTCCCCAGATTTTTATTGACGCACAGCACATTGGCGGCTGTGATGACTTGTATGCATTGGATGCACGTGGTGGACTGGATCCCCTGCTGAAATAACGTGTGAACGTTGGCATTACATTGCGCAGTATTTAAGGACAACACTTAAGGGTTTTCTACACATGTCAGAACAAAACAACACTGAAATGACTTTCCAGATCCAACGTATTTATACCAAGGATATCTCTTTCGAAGCGCCGAACGCGCCGCACGTTTTCCAGAAAGATTGGCAACCAGAAGTTAAACTTGATCTGGATACGGCATCTTCCCAACTGGCAGATGACGTATACGAAGTGGTACTGCGTGTTACCGTAACGGCCTCCTTGGGCGAAGAAACCGCGTTCCTGTGTGAAGTTCAGCAGGGCGGTATTTTCTCCATCGCGGGTATCGAAGGCACCCAGATGGCACATTGCCTGGGCGCATACTGCCCGAACATTCTGTTCCCGTATGCTCGTGAGTGCATCACCAGCATGGTATCCCGCGGTACATTCCCGCAACTGAACCTTGCGCCGGTTAACTTCGATGCGCTGTTCATGAACTATTTGCAGCAGCAGGCTGGCGAAGGTACTGAAGAACATCAGGATGCCTGATGAACCAACGTAATGCTTCAATGACTGTGATCGGTGCCGGCTCGTACGGCACCGCTCTTGCCATTACCCTGGCAAGAAATGGCCACGAGGTTGTCCTCTGGGGCCATGACCCTGAACATATCGCAACGCTTGAACGCGACCGCTGTAACGCCGCGTTTCTCCCCGATGTGCCTTTTCCCGATACGCTCCATCTTGAAAGCGATCTCGCCACTGCGCTGGCAGCCAGTCGTAATATTCTCGTCGTCGTACCCAGCCATGTCTTTGGTGAAGTGCTGCGCCAGATTAAACCGCTGATGCGTCCTGATGCGCGTCTGGTGTGGGCGACCAAAGGGCTGGAAGCGGAAACCGGACGTCTGTTACAGGACGTGGCGCGTGAGGCCTTAGGCGATCAAATTCCGCTGGCGGTTATCTCTGGCCCAACGTTTGCGAAAGAACTGGCGGCAGGTTTACCGACAGCTATTTCGCTGGCCTCGACCGATCAGACCTTTGCCGATGATCTCCAGCAGCTGCTGCACTGCGGCAAAAGTTTCCGCGTTTACAGCAACCCGGATTTCATTGGCGTGCAGCTTGGCGGCGCGGTGAAAAACGTCATTGCCATTGGCGCGGGGATGTCTGACGGTATCGGTTTTGGTGCGAATGCGCGTACGGCGCTGATCACCCGTGGGCTGGCTGAAATGTCGCGTCTTGGTGCGGCGCTGGGTGCCGATCCTGCCACCTTTATGGGCATGGCGGGGCTGGGCGATCTGGTGCTTACCTGTACCGACAACCAGTCGCGTAACCGCCGTTTTGGCATGATGCTCGGTCAGGGCATGGATGTACAAAGCGCGCAGGAGAAGATTGGTCAGGTGGTGGAAGGCTACCGCAATACGAAAGAAGTCCGCGAACTGGCGCATCGCTTCGGCGTTGAAATGCCAATAACCGAGGAAATTTATCAAGTATTATATTGCGGAAAAAACGCGCGCGAGGCAGCATTGACATTATTAGGTCGTGCACGCAAGGACGAGCGCAGCAGCCACTAACCCCAGGGAACCTTTGTTACCGCTATGACCCGGCCCGCGCAGAACGGGCCGGTCATTATCTCATCGTGTGGAGTAAGCAATGTCGTGTGAAGAACTGGAAATTGTCTGGAACAATATTAAAGCCGAAGCCAGAACGCTGGCGGACTGTGAGCCAATGCTGGCCAGTTTTTACCACGCGACGCTACTCAAGCACGAAAACCTTGGCAGTGCACTGAGCTACATGCTGGCGAACAAGCTGTCATCGCCAATTATGCCTGCTATTGCTATCCGTGAAGTGGTTGAAGAAGCCTACGCCGCTGACCCGGAAATGATCGCCTCTGCGGCCTGTGATATTCAGGCGGTGCGTACCCGCGACCCGGCAGTCGATAAATACTCAACCCCGTTGTTATACCTGAAGGGTTTTCATGCCTTGCAGGCCTATCGCATCGGTCACTGGTTGTGGAATCAGGGGCGTCGCGCATTGGCAATCTTTCTGCAAAACCAGGTTTCTGTGACGTTCCAGGTCGATATTCACCCGGCAGCAAAAATTGGCCGTGGCATTATGCTCGACCACGCCACGGGCATCGTTGTGGGTGAAACGGCGGTAATTGAAAACGACGTATCGATTCTGCAATCTGTGACGCTTGGCGGTACGGGTAAATCTGGTGGTGACCGTCACCCGAAAATTCGTGAAGGTGTGATGATTGGCGCGGGCGCGAAAATCCTCGGCAATATTGAAGTTGGTCGCGGCGCGAAGATTGGCGCAGGTTCCGTGGTGCTGCAACCGGTGCCGCCGCATACAACCGCCGCTGGCGTTCCGGCTCGTATTGTCGGTAAACCAGACAGCGATAAGCCATCAATGGATATGGACCAGCATTTCAACGGTATTAACCATACATTTGAGTATGGGGATGGGATCTAATGTCCTGTGATCGTGCCGGATGCGATGTAATCATCTATCCGGCATACAGTAACTAATCTCTCAACAACGCTCCCGGATATCCCAGCTGCCGCCAGGCTTCATACACCACTACCGACACCGCATTGGACAGATTCATGCTGCGGCTGTCCGGCACCATCGGAATGCGAATTTTTTGTTCAGCGGGCAGGGCATCAAGAATGCTCGCTGGCAGGCCGCGTGTTTCCGGGCCGAACATCAGATAATCGCCATCCTGATAGCTTACGGCGCTGTGAGCAGGCGTACCTTTCGTGGTGAGGGCAAACAGGCGCTGGGGATTTTCTGCTTCGAGGAACGCGCGATAGTCATGATGACGCGTAACGGCGGTAAACTCGTGATAGTCCAGCCCCGCGCGGCGCAGGCGCTTGTCGTCCCAGGCAAATCCCATCGGTTCGATGATATGTAGACGAAAGCCGGTATTAGCGCAAAGACGGATGATGTTGCCAGTATTTGGCGGAATTTCTGGTTCGTAAAGTACGATGTTTAGCATACTGCCCCCTTAGTGCGGGGGCAGGATAGCAGAAAATTGGTGAACCGTGCGGCCTTTTCCCCTCACCCCGGCCCTCCCCGGAGGGGCGAGGGAGAAAAAAAGAGTGCGGTGTCGTTTCAGAGTGAGGGAGTACATACAGCGCCGAACGGTCCCCTCTCCCTGAGGGAGAGGGTTAGGGTGAGGGGGCGCAAACGACTATGCCGCATTCCCTTTCGCCATCGGAGCCAGTGCCGTAGGCAACTCTTTACCCAGCCCCTGCACCAGCGAATCTTGCGTAATTTCACTGATCGATTTCGCGCCAGTCAGCGTCATCGCCACTTTCATCTCTTTTTCGATCAGATTTAGCAGGTTAGCTACACCCGCCTGGCCCGCTGTTGCCAGCGCATACAGGAAAGCACGACCCAGCAGTACGGTGTCGGCACCGAGCGCAATCATACGCACGACATCAAGCCCGTTACGAATTCCGCTATCCGCCAGAATGGCGATATCACCTTTCACCGCATCTGCAATAGCGGGCAACGCACGAGCGGAAGAGAGTACACCGTCCAGCTGGCGGCCACCGTGGTTAGAAACCACAATTCCATCAGCACCAAAACGTACTGCATCGCGCGCATCTTCCGGATCGAGGATCCCTTTGATCACCATCGGGCCATCCCAGAAATCGCGGATCCACTCAAGGTCTTTCCATGAGATGGACGGATCGAAGTTATTCCCCAGCCAGCCGATGTAATCTTCCAGTCCGGTCGGTTTGCCGAGATAAGCTGAGATATTACCTAAATCATGTGGACGACCGTTCAGGCCCACATCCCACGCCCATTGCGGATGCGTCACCGCCTGCAAGTAGCGGCGCATTGCCGCATTTGGGCCGCTCATACCTGAATGCGCATCACGGTAGCGTGCGCCCGGTGTCGGCATATCCACGGTGAAAACCAGCGTCGAACAACCCGCTGCTTTTGCTCGCTCCAGCGCGTTACGCATAAAGCCGCGATCGCGCAGTACATAAAGCTGGAACCACATTGGGCGCTTGATGGCTGGCGCGACTTCTTCAATCGGGCAAACGGAAACCGTCGAGAGAGTAAACGGAATGCCATGCGCGTCCGCCGCTTTGGCTGCCTGAACTTCGCCACGACGCGCATACATGCCACACAAACCCACCGGTGCCAGTGCTACCGGCATCGACAATTTCTCATTAAACAGCGTCGTTTCCAGGCTTAAGTCGGACATGTTTTTCAGAATACGCTGGCGCAGTGCCACTTCTGACAAATCTTCCACGTTGCGGCGCAGCGTGTATTCAGAATATGCACCACCATCCATATAGTGGAACAGGAACGGCGGCAGAATGCGTTGCGCTGCGGCGCGATAATCGCTGGCTGCGGAAATAATCATGCGTTTTTCTCCCTCGAATGCTCATTATGCTCACCGGGCAGGCGGGTAATCCGTGCGTGGCGAGCCTGATCTTCATCGAATCGTTTCATGGTGGTGTGAACAAAACTAAGGTGCGCCATCATTGCTTTACGCGCCCCGTCGGCATCACCAGCAAAAATGGCGTCAATGACAGCCTGATGTTGTTCGGTCAGTTGTGAAAAAACCGGTGGCACCAGATACATCCGCTGACGGCTATGCTTCACTGAGGATTGCAGGACATCGAAGAAACCGCGCATGGTTTGCAGCAGCACGATGTTATGTGAGGCTTCGGCAATCGCCAGATGAAAACGAACGTCCGCTTGTGAGGCGATATCCGGGTCTTCACTTAGCGTTGCTTCAAAGCAAAGCTGAATCTTTTCTTTGTCGCCAGGTGTGGCGCGCATTGCCGCATGCCATGCGGTGCTGGCTTCAATGGCGTAGCGGGCTTCCAGAATATCGAAACTGTAATCCGGATCATCGGCCATCAGCGTTTTTAGCGGCTGGACGATGTTTTGCTCCGACCATGTGTCATGACGCCAGCGAATAAACGTCCCGCCGCCGCGTCGACTGAGCAGCACGCCTTCGCTCACCAGTTTTGCCAGCGCCTCGCGTAGTGAATTACGTGATACGCCGAGTTGCATCGCCAGTTGGCGCTCAGCGGGCAACTTCATGCCCGCTTCCAGGTTTTTTTCATCAATCAGCGCCCGCACACGATCGGCAACCTCGTCTGACAGGCGTCTGGGTAAAACAATCATTAAGGAATCATCCACGTTAAGACATAAGCCTGAAGCGTGGTGATCACGCCCACCATACAGGTGAAGATCAGGCTGTGTTTGACAGTAAAGCGGAACAAATCAGACTCTTTGCCCACCAGGCCTACCGCCGCACAGGCGATAGCGATAGATTGCGGGGAGATCATCTTACCGGTGACGCCACCGGTGGTATTGGCGGCAACCAGCAACAGATCAGAGACGCCAATTTGTTGTGCTGCGGTGGCTTGCAGCGCGGCGAACAGGGCGTTAGATGAGGTATCCGACCCGGTCAGGAATACCCCCAGCCAGCCGAGGAACGGCGAGAAGAAGGTGAATGCATGACCGGTGTGCGCCAGTGCCAGTGCCAGTGTTGATGACAGTCCGGAATAGTTCGAGATAAAGGCGAACGCCAGCACCATGCCGATGGAGTAGATGGGTAGAGCTAGTTCTTTCAGCGTGCTGCCGAAGGTGCTGATAGCGTCAGACGGTTTCATCTTCAGCCAGACAATCGAGAGCAGTGCAGCAAACAGAATGGCGGTGCCGGTGGCAGAGAACCAGTCAAACTTAAACACGGCGGCATAGGCTGTAGCCTCGCTGACCACTGGTGGCATACGGGCAACCAGTTTATTGAGGTACGGCACCGGAATGTTGATCACCCACTCATACAGCGCACCACCCGATGCGAACAGGGCTTTAAACGGCGGGATGCTCCACAGTGTTACGGTAGCGGTCAGGAACAGGAACGGTGTCCAGGCACGTAACACCTGACCCGCGGTGTAACCGGTGTGGGCCAGCGTTATATCAACCTGTGACGCCCCCAAGTCACCGAAGCGGAATACGCGAACTGGTTGCCAGCGTTTGAGGAACAGCGTCAGGCAGAGCAGTGATACCAGCGAAGAGATAATGTCCGGCAGCTCCGGCCCAATGAAGTTAGAGCTAAGGTACTGAGCGATGGCAAACGAGCCGCCTGCAACCACGACCGCAGGCCACGTCTCTTTGATACCGCGCCAGCCGTCCATAATCGCCATGATCCAGAACAGCACGATAATGGTCATAAACGGTAGCTGACGCCCCACCATCTGGCCAATCTCAAAGCTGTCGATGCCTGTTACTTGTCCGGCAACCAGGATTGGAATGCCCATCGCGCCAAATGCCACTGGCGCGGTGTTAACAATCAGGCACAGTCCGGCGGCGTACAGCGGTTTAAAACCCAGGCCGACCAGCAATGCGGCGGTAATTGCTACCGGTGCGCCAAAGCCTGCGGCTCCTTCAAGGAAAGCGCCGAAACAGAAACCGACGATCAGCATTTGCAGACGCTGGTCAGGGGTTATCGAAAGAATAGACGAGCGAATGATGTCAAACTGCCCGGTTTTCACCGAGATCTTATAGACGAACACTGCTGCAATAATGATCCACGCGATGGGCCACAAACCATAGAAGAAGCCATAAACCACCGAGGCCAGCGCGTTAGCGACCGGCATTTTATAGAACAGCAAAGCCACGGCAAGGGCGATTGCTACCGTCCATGAGGCGGCGACGTATCCTTTCAGTTTGAGCTTAATCAGCGCAAAGAAGAAAAACAGGATGGGAAGCGATGCTATCAGACTGGAAAGCCAGATATTCCCGGCGGGATCGTAGTTTTGTTGCCAGAGATTCATTGCAGGTCTCCTAGAGTCCACGCACATCGTGTAATGAGTCTGTTGCTCATCTCCTTGTCACACGTTGTGTAAAAGTGGCACTGCCAATTGTGTTGTGTAGGGATAATGACAATGAATGGTTAACTAAATGTTATGTATTATCAATATTGATGTGAGTTTTAATTGGGGAATTGTGAACCAGAGGTCAGATAAGCGAAGAATTGGTAGGGCCAATTCTTGTGGGGGGAGATGTCTGGTAAAGAAAAGGGCAATCCTCATCAGAGAATTGCCCTTAGATTGTTGACCCGGAGCGCCTTATCTTGCCTGATGCGCGTAACGCATCAGGCAATTTGGCGTTTGCCCTTAGTCACACTAACTTAATGGATCATTACCACTGAATACCGGCACCGAGTGCGGCGGAGTATTCACCCTGGCTATTGGTACTACCTTGTAATTTGTAGACCCAACGACCATTGGCGCTCACCATCGATACACCTAAAGCAACTGCCGATTCACCGTTGTAAGTACCGCCACCAATAGAAGCCATGCTGGCACCCGGTGTATAAGCCTGCGGCAGACCGGTCATTGCCATTGCAGAAGCGATACCACCGCTCAACTTGCTTTCAGTTTTAGACAGTTTGTTATCCATCTCAACCATCCGCTGATCGGTGTATTGCTTCGTTTCTTGCGCGCTTTGCTTCAACTGCGCGTAGTTCACCGCGTCGTTGTTGTTGACGCCAGCGGAGACGTTGCTGATACGAGTCGTACTGCCGTTGCCACCACCGAGGGTGATATTGCTATAGTCGATAGAACCATCAGCTTTGGTGTCGTAGCGCACTCCGCCTGCTTCAGAAGATTTCAGCTGCGACACGTTAACCGCATCGGTGGCATTAACACTGGCAGCTACGTTGGTGATACGGCGTTGGTTAGTAGAAGAACCTACAGAGATTGTATTTTCTTCCTCTGCAACGGAACCGGTACCCAGTGCGACGCTGTTGTCAGCGGCAGCAATGGAACCAGAACCAATAGCAACGCTATCTTTACCCTGGGCGTTGGCATCTACGCCATCGGTGTTGGTCTTGAAGTACTTGGTGCTACCGGTGGTGACAATGTCGCCAATACCGTTTTCGATATTAGTAACGCGAGTATCCAGATTAGTGACCTGATTGTTCAGGTTAGTAATGCTCTGGGTATTTTGCGCTACGCGCTCATCAGTGACTTTCAACTGACCCACGTTAACCGCATCGGTATCCGCTGAACCAGCTGCGACGTTTGTGATCTGACGTTGACCGTCTTCACTACCGACAGAAAACTCACCTACAGAGTTCTGCGGTGCGTCCATGTTGTAGGCGGTGTAGCCAGTCTGTGCACCACGGGTGGTCTGAGAACCGTTACCCATTGCGATACTGTTTGCATGGTTTGCGCGTGCGTTACTGCCGATAGCAATGCCGTTGATCGCATCAGCCAGAACCAGAGTGTTCAAACCGATACCAATACCTGCATTACCATTAACGACAGTTTTCGCACCCATTGCCAGCGAGTCTTCACCAACGGCCAGTGAGTCTTCTGCCGTTGAGTTGGCGTGAAAGTACTTGGTTGGCGTAGTGGCGACCGCTCCAATAGCGTTCTGCAACTGGCGAACCGTAACGGCGTCATGGG
Source organism: Shigella sp. SIG3 (assembly GCF_053555855.1). NCBI lineage: Bacteria > Pseudomonadati > Pseudomonadota > Gammaproteobacteria > Enterobacterales > Enterobacteriaceae > Shigella > Shigella sp. SIG3. Next base: position 3,280 of record NZ_JBQZXE010000033.1, on the reverse strand, counting down.
CTTCTGAACCATCAGCTACGTTGATGATTTGGCGGTATTTACCGTCATCACCAATTGACAATGCACCTAGCAGTTCGCCGTCAGTGGTGTCATAACCAATCACCAAGCCATTTTCCGTTACGCTAGTGTCACGAGAACCTTTGGCAATCACACGGCTGGAAACGGAGCTGCTACCCAGCGCAATACCGGTATCAACGGTGCTGCTGCTGTTCTGACCAATGGCTACGCTGCTGGCACCAGACGCGACAGCGTTATAACCTACAGCTGTAGCGCCGACACCAGAGGCGCTTGCATCGTTAAAGGCTAAATCGTTGTCGTTAGTACGAACGTAGTTGATACCAGCGCCATTTTCTTCGATATAGGTTGCGTCGGTGTTACCAGCGAGCTGATTGATAATTTGGGTGTTCTGCTCAATCATCATATTCGTCGCATTCAACTGAGAACCGTTCACTGCATCGGTACTGTCCTCACTAATACTGCCATTAGCGACATTAGTGATGATGCTGGCTTTACCGTCATGGCTGGCATTGTAGGCTCCAGCACCGCCATTGGCAGTCTTATCCCACAGCAGGGCGTTATCATCAAGCGCATCCAGGGCGTCACCGACGTTGTTGTACTCGGCGTTCGCAATGGTGTAAGTCGGTGCGGTGATGGTGCCGTCAGCGTTGACTTCTGCGTCACCACCCAGCGCATCAGCGATGTACTTATTGGTGGTATAGAGTTGTGAGCCGTTAATCGCGTCGCTGCTGGCAGCAGAGATTGCACCGTTAGCGACGTTAGTGATTACACTGGCAGTTTTATCTTTTCCGTGAGCGGCGCTAAATGCACCATTTTCACCGGCGTCCGCATCCCAGAGCAGAGCGTCGTCAGGAGTGGTATCGATAGCATTCAGGGCATCACCGACATTATCGTAATCAGCATTAGCAATGGTGTACGTCGGCGCAGTGATGGTGCCGTCTGCATTGACTTCGGCACCACCCCCCAGCGCATCAACAACATAACTGCTCACGCCGTGGAGTTGTGAGCCGTTTACTGCGTCAGAACTGGAGTCTGAAATTTCACCATCTGCGACATCAGTGATCACGCTTGCGTCACCATTAGTACCGTGTTTGGCACTGAATTTACCTGCGGTGGCATCCCAAAGCAGAGCATCGCCGACGTTATAATAATTTGTTTCACCGATTTTGTAGGTTGGACCGGTAAACACGCCGTCAGTATTCACAGAAGCATTGCCGCCGAAGTAGGTGGCGATATTGCTGCTTAAGTCATAAAGCTGGCTACCGTTAATGGCATCGGAACTGGTTGCAGTGACTGTGCCGTCCAGGATATTGGTGATTTTGCTGGCGGTATTGTTGCCATGAGCTGCAGTGAAGACACCATTGTCCTTATCCCATTTCAGCGCATCCTCACCAAGATTAGTCACCGTCTCAGTCAGATTAGAGATGTTGGTGGTGTTAGTGGCGATATTGGTGGTATTCGTCGCCACGGCATCGTTGGTGGTTTTCAGCTGAGAGCCGTTAACGGCATCGGTGCTGCCAGTCGTCAGGTCGCCATCTTTAACGTTGGTTATTTTGCTGGTGGTCTCGGTGCCATGAGCTGCCGTGAATACACCATTGTCCTTATCCCATTTCAGCGCATCCTCACCAAGATTAGTCACCGTCTCAGTCAGGTTAGAGATGTTGGTGGTGTTAGTGGCAATATTGGAAGTGTTATTGGCGATATTGGTGGTATTCGTCGCCACAGCATCGTTGGTGGTTTTCAGCTGAGAGCCGTTAACAGCATCAGTGCTGTCAGCCGTCAGGTCGGCATCTTTAACGTTGGTGATTTTGCTGGTGGTATCCTGGCCGTGAGCTGCACTGAATGCCTTTTTAGTTTCGTTCCAGAGCAGGGCATCAGCCTGAAGGTCACCAACGGAATCCGTCAGGTTGGTGATATTGGTGGTGTTGGCTTCGACATCGTCATTGGTAGCTTTCAGTTGGGAACCGTTAACCGCATCCTTACTGGAGGCTGAAATCGTGCCATCCGCAACATCGGTGATTACGCTGGCAGTTGGGCTACTAGTACCATGAGCAGCGCTGTATTTGCCTTTGGTTTGGTCCCATTGCAGGGTGTTTTCATCAAGTACAGCGAGCGCAGCCCCTACGTTATTTTTGCTACCATTTTTTAAATTGTAGGTTGGTGCTGTAACAGTACCGTCATCAACATCTACTGCAGCCCCTCCTCCAAGCCTTTTTGCTACCGAGTCGCTAATGGCATAAAGCTGTGAACCATTAATGGCATCGTAACTGTCAGACTTGATCGCGCCATTTTTCACATTAACGATCTTGCGTTTTAATGAACTATTGCCGACAGAGACGGTATTGTCTAAATCCGCAATGGAATCTGCGCCCAGCGCGACAGAGTTAATACCGTTGGCACTGCTATTACTACCAAGCGCAAGACTCTTATCACCAGTTGCATTACTGGCTGTGCCTAAGGCAATGGTGTTTAAGCCTCTCGACTGGCTACCATTACCCAGAGCGATGGCATCCACGCCATCAGCTTTGTTGCCCTGGCCTATGGCGATTGCATTATCTGCCAGAGCCTGGCTGCCATTTCCTAATGCGATAGTATTGACTTTATCGGCAAGGCTTCCGAACCCCATTGCCATGCTATTAGTCCCTTTTGCCTTCGCATTATTGCCAATAGCAGTTGCATTTTCAGCGGCTTCGGTCTCAGCACCTATCGCAATAGCGTTCGCTGCGCTGGCAAGTGATTGTCTGCCAAATGCGAGGCTGTCAGTACCGCTAGCTACACTGCTACGCCCCAGGGCCATTGAGTATTGGCCCAATGAATACGAAGAGGCACCCAGTGCTATACTTCTATCGCCTTCTGATATTGCACTAACCCCAAAGGCCATTGATGCACCACCAATCGCATGGGTTTTTGACCCGATGGCAGAGCTATATTGGCCTTCAGCTATAGCGTCATAACCCACAGCAGTACTGGAACCACTGGTGTTCATAAAAGTATTTGCTTTCGCCCCTTTGCCTATAGCAACCCAGACGTCGCCAGCTGATCCACTACCGTAATCAACACCCTGACCGTTGTCATTCCCGGCATTCGCCAATGCCCCAAACGACGACAACATTCCACCCGCAACCAGCGCAGAAATTAACAGCTTACTGCGCCCAGATTTCTTGCCACGGCTTTTTGCCGTTTCGCTGGTAACAGTATAATTCCCTGTCGCAGGGTTCCAGATAACTTTAAATATTTTGTTCATTAATGATGCTCGCTATTC
>NZ_JBQZXE010000032.1:0-33131 GCF_053555855.1 Shigella sp. SIG3 | reverse complement strand
TTCCACAGTTTTCACCTGAAGCATTAAATAATCTGAAAGGTCGAGTGGAAACATTCACACAAGATTTAAAGGTTATCAAACCGTCAGTAAATATTCAGCCTCAGACAATCAATATCACAACTCAGACGGTACTTGATGGAAAGGTTATTGATGAAAGAACCACATCTCATATTAATCGTATGCAGGAAGATACCTTGATTAGCTCAGCTTACCCAGAGGAATAAACAATGTTAGAACTACTAATATTTATTGCCACACATGGCAATCTATTAATCTTTATCTAGTATGACGATTCAACTATGAATAGTCGAATGCTACGTGATTTCTTCTGAGCAGATACCAACATCAAAAATTAGATTTCACGTAGCTCACGCTTAACAGAATAGGAATAACAACAATGTTTGACACAAAGCAAATTAGATACTCAGGTAAAGATGGTATCTATTTTCACCTTAGAGATAATGTAGAATCTTTTCTTGCCTTAACAGCTACTGAACAGATGGACTATGACTCACCGATGATGGTGACAACCAGGCTATGCAATCGGGGCAAACTATCACTGATAATGTTCAGAGAGCACCTAAGACCATCTCTATTAGCGGTGTTGTAGTGGTTGATTCGACGGGTTCAGTTCTATTAACCAGACAGGGGCAACTTGTAGAGACCTTTATTTCTACGGTTGAACAATGGCGAGACCAGAAGCAAATCATCACTATTGTTTGTAAAGATGGAATATCTATCACTGATAGTATCATTACTCAGTTTAAAGCGAGTAAAGAGCATACCATTGCTAATGGTCTTCGTATTCAGATGACCTTCCAAGGTGTAGAATTTCGTTCAATCGTAGGGCAAACTGATATTTCAGCAGCTACTGGCAAGACCGCTACCACGAATGATGGTGGTGCTACCAGTAAAAAGAACACTGGCAACACTACAACGAGTCTTGGAAGCCCTATGCTGACCTGTAAAGAGCTTTTTAGCTATTCGGCAAGTGAGTTATCAGATGAAGCGCTAAAAGCCCGTGTAACGTGCTCTAAGAGCGTTAGCGTTAAAAATGGTGAGAGCACCTTCACAGCCTCAGCTAATGAGCGAGCTTCAAAAGTGCTTAAGTCGGGTAATGCTTTACGGAAGTACTCTGTGAATCCGAATAAGAAGGGCACTTATTGAGACATAAAAAGGGGCTTCATAGCCCCTGAAAATTACAGTTGATAAGCATCAATATCCAGTAGCTCTTTATCAGCAATTTCAAAGATTGGTGACCCATCATTTAGCGGTAGCGGGTCTGTAGGTATGGTGATTTCAGTGTCGTTCTGTAGCGTTATAGTTACTGAACCCTTACCCAATGTAAGCCCTTTTAGATGTTTGGACAAAATTAATTGACACTCGACACGACCCGCTTTAGTTGTCAGGTCAATATCTTTAAGCTGGGGTAGTTCCTTATCAGTGAGTGAAGCCTTACGCTTCATAGTATCAATCGTGGTCTGTAGTTCTGTGCGCTTCTGGTTAAGTTCCTTAAGCTGAATTTTTAGTTCATCAATATCATCCATCTCAAGAAGTAGGGCGGTAGCTTTCTTGATTCTGGCTGTGACAATTTCAACCTCATGCTGTAACGCTGCAATCTTCCTCTCTGATTCTCCATCATTCCCCACGTCAATCATCCCCAGAAAATTATCAATCATCCATCGGTCAAACGGTTTACGCTTCAACGGTGGAACATCACAGCGACCGTCTAAGTGGTTATTGCACCTGTAGACCCCAGCATACTTATTCTTTGTTCCGGTAGGATGGACACTAGCCCCACACTGACACCTAAACAGACCTTTGAAGATGTTAATCGTTAGTGGGTTGTCACTTGCAGGTGTACGGCCTTTACGATTCTTATCAAGAATCTCTTGAGCTTTATTGAACGTTGCAGCATCTATAGCGGCTTCGTAGTAGTTCGGTATAGCGGGGCGGTCATTGCGCTGTGATGCTGGTAGTGTACCTATCGTTGTCTCTGACCTTAAGATAGTACGCACAGAATGAACGCTAAATCCATTAGCATCTTTACGTCGTGAGAATGAACTAATGTTATTAGCCTGTAGGTGACGTGCAATGTTATGCAGACTTTCACCATCTAGCAGCAGCTTGAAAATCAAGCGTACAGTTTCAGCACGTTCATTGAGTTTAAAAGTCTCAGGGTCAATCCATCCGGGAACATTCCTTGTTAAACGTTGTTCACCAGCAAGGGCAAGCTTTGCACGTTGTTCCCATTTCTGACTAACACGGAAAGACTTCTGTTTACTCTCCTGATGCGCTATGTAGCTTTTAACCCGCTGAATGATTGAGATTCCTAAATCATCGGATAGAGCATCCCTTGTGTAGATTAGCCCATCCTGTAGAGTGTGAATCTCGATACCATGAGCAATAATGCGATTCATCAAGGCTTCTGTTTCAAGATGTTCAAGGCGGCCTATGCGGTCGATAGCTTCGACTAGTAAAATTGTCCCTTCTGGAAACTCCCCTGATTCAATGCGGGAGAGCATATCCCCAAATTGCCCTGATAAGTGTTTACCTTTGTAACCGGATAGACCTTCATCATTGAAAGATGCCACTACCTGAGCATCGCTATTCTTCCTTAACCACTGTTTGAATAGCTCATTTTGTCGTCTGGTTGAATCAGCACCTTCAGCACCTTGTGTGGCTGATGAGAATCTCAAGTATGTTATTACGGTTCTCACGGTGATAAACTCCCATGCAATTGATTATCATTTAAAGATGAACTTATAAACGTTATGGCTAATGCTACAGTGCCGAATAGCTACAATACAATGCCCCTTGATTTACCTCGCCGCTTCCCCTGGCCGACGTTACTTTCGGTCTGCATTCATGGTGCTGTTGTGGCGGGTCTGCTCTATACCTCGGTACATCAGGTTATTGAACTACCTGCGCCTGCGCAACCAATTTCTGTCACGATGGTTGCGCCTGCTGATCTCGAACCGCCACAAGCCGTTCAGCCGCCACCGGAGCCGGTGGTAGAGCCAGAACCGGAACCTGAGCCGATCCCCGAACCGCCAAAAGAAGCACCGGTGGTCATTGAAAAGCCGAAGCCGAAACCTAAGCCAAAACCGAAGCCGGTGAAAAAGGTACAGGAGCAGCCAAAACGCGATGTCAAACCCGTAGAGTCGCGTCCGGCATCACCGTTTGAAAATACGGCACCCGCGCGCCCCACATCAAGTACGGCAACGGCTGCAACCAGCAAGCCGGTTACCAGTGTGGCTTCAGGACCACGCGCATTAAGCCGTAATCAGCCGCAGTATCCGGCACGAGCACAGGCATTGCGCATTGAAGGGCAGGTTAAAGTTAAATTTGACGTCACGCCGGATGGTCGCGTGGATAACGTACAAATCCTCTCAGCCAAGCCTGCGAACATGTTTGAGCGTGAGGTGAAAAATGCGATGCGCAGATGGCGTTATGAGCCGGGTAAGCCAGGCAGTGGGATTGTGGTGAATATCCTGTTTAAAATTAACGGCACCACCGAAATTCAGTAAGCAGAAAGTCAAAAGCCTCCGACCGGAGGCTTTTGACTATTACTCAACAGGTAAGGCGCGAGGTTTTCCTTCAGGATCAACCGCGACATACTTAAATAATGCTTCTGTCGCTTTATAGCGTTGCCCGATTGGTTCAGACGCTACTTTTTTCACCCACACTTCAATATTAATGCTGACCGATGTCGTCCCTTTCTGGACACAGCGTGCATAGCAGCACACCACATCGCCGACCGCAACCGGCCGTAAGAAAGTCATTCCTTCAACCCGCACAGTCACTACGCGACCGTGGGCAATTTCTTTTGCCAGAATAGCGCCGCCAATATCCATTTGTGACATTAACCAACCACCAAAGATGTCACCATTGGCATTGGTATCGGCGGGCATGGCTAAAGTACGTAAAACAAGATCGCCCTGAGGGACGTTATGTGTTGTAGACATGGTAAAACCGACTTAAAAGGAAAATCACAGGCGCGATGCTACTATGATTTTCCTGAGGAGAACAGAGGAGATACAGCGCCAGCCCCGAAGGACTGGCAGTCTGGTTAGGATTTATCTTCCTGCGGCATGTGGCGGTAGATATAGATACCGCTTAACAATGTGAAGATTAAGGTAAGGGCGGTCAGGCCAAAGACTTTAAAGTTGACCCAAATATTTTGCGGCAGCCAGAATGCGATGTAGATGTTTGCCAGACCGCAAAGGATAAAGAAAACAGCCCAGGCCAGATTTAGCTTCGACCATACCGGTTGCGGCAGCGTGAGTTCTTTACCCAGCATCCGCTGAATTAGCGGCTTTTTCATCACCCATTGGCTGACTAACAGGGCTACCGCAAACAGAGCATAAATGACTGTAACCTTCCATTTAATAAACTCATCATTGTGGAAGAACAGCGTCAAGCCACCGAAGACGACCACCAGAACAAAAGTGATCAGGGCCATCTTCTCAACCTTACGAAAGCGAACCCAGCTATAGATAAGCACAATCGCCGTGGCGACGATCAGCGCTGCAGTAGCCGCATAGATGTCATAAATCTTGTAAAACGCGAAAAAGACAACCAGCGGTAAAAAATCAAGAAACTGCTTCATTTTACGATTCCGTAATCAAATGCTTAAGGTTATTGGCGAATCAACATATACAGGCGGAACAGATAGATGAGCAATATGGCAGAAATCAGGTTGCTCAAGGTGTTCGCCAGTACGGCACCAATTTCCGGGGTTAATGCGGCAAAAGAAGAGGCAAAAAGCAGCAACAGTGTTTTTGCCAGCAACCAGCTCAGTACTGCGGGTGCCACCAGACGCATATTCGCCCAAGTCAGCCGCATACTGCTACGCATCGAGGCAAAAATGCCCATTTTGTCCTGTACCAGCATCACCGGTGCCAGGGCCAGTAAAATGGCCATGATAATTCCCGGAACGACCACCAGCATGATGCCAATCTGTACTAAAAGGGTAGTCAGAAAAATCAGAATAAATAACTTGGGCAATATCGGCGCACTGGCACCAATAGCTCGCAGCGCACAGACTCTCTGACCCGCAGACACCAGCTGGATAATTAATATTACGCCTCCGGCGAGAATGGCGTTACCGATTAATTCTGAAAAAGTGGACGCCGCTGAAGCCTGCAGCAAAATTTGTTGCTGTTCCGGTGACATATTCTGAACCAGGTCGAACAACCCACTACTGCCGCTAACGGGCACGCCGTCATTGAGCTGCGCAAGCTGTGCATCACTGGGTGAGAAAACATGCCCTAACACCACTGTGATAAACGCACATAGCAACGATACCAACAGAATGGTCATAAATTGATTACGGAAGAAATTTCCGGTGTCACGGTATACGGACTGCGCCGTGATAGACATGCACTCTCCTTGAGTTTTATGCAGGTGTTAATTAGCGGGCAATTGTACCCTGGTTAAGCCTCGGGTGGCAGCATCAGGTCTTGTATGGAAAAGCATATCTTTGTAAAGCGGAGGTAATTGCTGGCCTTCAGGCGTGGGCAAACCGCGGCAAGTGGCGATCGAGTTAATATTTGCGTAGAGAAAATATTTAAAAATTGATTTAAATCACATTAACCAGGATTCTCAATGCAACTTCTAAATTAATCCAGATCAATAAATGGTGAATTATCATATGTAATGTGATCTATGTAGGATCATTTGTTACTCCAATGTAGGTATATTCGTCACGTTTTTATAACCATAACGACGGAGCGGATATGAAAAAGTTAACAGTGGCGGCTTTGGCAGTAACAACTCTTCTTTCTGGCAGTGCCTTTGCGCATGAAGCAGGCGAATTTTTTATGCGTGCAGGTTCTGCAACCGTACGTCCAACAGAAGGTGCTGGTAGTACGTTAGGAAGTCTGGGTGGATTCAGCGTGACCAATAACACTCAACTGGGCTTGACGTTTACTTATATGGCGACCGACAACATTGGTGTGGAATTACTGGCAGCGACGCCGTTCCGCCATAAAATCGGCACCCGGGCGACCGGCGATATTGCAACCGTTCACCATCTGCCGCCAACACTGATGGCGCAGTGGTATTTTGGTGATGCCAGCAGCAAATTCCGTCCTTACGTTGGGGCCGGTATTAACTACACCACCTTCTTTGATAATGGATTTAACGATCATGGCAAAGAGGCGGGGCTTTCCGATCTCAGTCTGAAAGATTCCTGGGGAGCTGCCGGGCAGGTGGGGGTTGATTATCTGATTAACCGTGACTGGTTGGTTAACATGTCAGTGTGGTACATGGATATCGATACCACCGCCAATTATAAGCTAGGCGGTGCACAGCAACACGATAGCGTACGCCTCGATCCGTGGGTGTTTATGTTCTCAGCAGGATATCGTTTTTAATTCCGCACAAAAACGACCCCGTAATATACGGGGTCAATAAGGACATGGTATAAAGGGTATTATTTCTTCGCTTCTACGCAATCAGTTTCAGAACGAATTAAAAATTTCTCAGTTGTTTGCGGAATATGCTGAATCAGCCAGTCGGCCATTTGCTTTTCCTCATTTAAAATCGCTTCGATGATCGGAATTGAGACTGTATCACCGGCATTTTTTGCTGCTGCTAATAGTGAGGTGTAACAGGCGATTTCAAATTGCTCGAAGACATATCCGCTAATAGAGCCTTTAACTATTTCATCAGAAGGGAATATACCACCGATTGACTGCCCAAGCGCAGCCATTTTACTCATGGAATCTTTAATGACTGAACGTGAAATGTCATTACGATCAAGAATAGTTTCCAGTTGAACAATCTGGTTTTTGGTTTCACTAAGATGTTGTTCAATACGAGCGCGTAGTTCAGGATAATTATCTATACGGCTGGCCATGGATTCAAGCATAGATTCGGCTTGCTTTTCCATTGCGTGGGCGTCACGTAACCAGTCATGATAATGTTCAATACGATTCATGAAAATGTCCTCTTTATAAAATGACTAAAAGTTAAAATTCATATATCAGGCTTTATTTTCGGCTTTCTTATTTACGTTATTAAGGGCCAGATCAGTCAGTTTGATGTCGGTGGCCTTTTCTTCTTCCAGGGTTTCTTTCAGAAGCTTCGCTGCTTTACGGTAACCTAATTGTTCAGCCAGCGTCGCTAATGTCCCGTAACTGGCAATCTCATAATGCTCGACTTTCTGTGCTGCGGCAATCAGTGCGGCATCACGCACTTCGTTTTTCTCGGTACTTTCGATGACCTCATTAGCTTCTTCAATAAGACCTTCCATTGCCACACATTTCATGCGCTTAATTTTCAGATTTGATTCTGATTCCACAACTTGATCAATTCGTTCAATCTGTCCATGAGTTTCCTCGAGGTGCGCATGAAAAGCCTGACTTAATTTTTCATTTGATGTTGCTCTTGCGAGTTTTGCCAGTGCCCGGGGTAATTGTTTTTCTGCGCTGTAGGTATCTGAAAGCAGTTGAATAAATACATCTTCAATGGTCTTCATATTCATATTTTTCTCCAGTGAAATCACTGCGAGCCATACGGCCCGCAGATGCAATTATCTTTATCAGCTGATATTAATAATTAACGGTGAATCAGGATTTGTCTGATTTATTACCACCGCTTTGTTGACCGCCTTTTTTACCCGCTTCAGATGCGCGTTGCGGATCATTTTTAAAATTACCGCCGCTATGCTGACCGCCTTTACGGCCTGCGTCGGATGCCTTCTCACGGTCTTCGGCGAAATTTCCTGAACCACCACGATGTTCGGCCATGTTATTTCTCCCGTTGCGTTGCATTGTTTCATTAATATGAGTGTTGTGTGTCGACACTCATTAAAATTAGTCGCTAATGAGAATTAGTCAAATTAAGCGCAACGAGAAGATAGAGGGAAAATATATTTTGAGGAACATTCTGGATATATTAACAATTACCTGAGGAATAAATGACTTAGAGAAAATTATTGATTTTACTGGTGTTATGTTGCGGGATTAATTTGTTTGATTATATTACTGTTGGGCGGAAAAATGACGTAAGTTGACGTTCGACCGGGGTAAGCGAAACGGTAAAAAGATAAATATTAAATGAATTTAGGATTTTTCCGGCTTCATTAAAGAAAGTTAAAATGCCGCCAGCGGAACTGGCGGCTGTGGGATTAACTGCGCGTCGCCGCTTTCATCGGTTGTACAAAAACTTTCAGTGCCGCCAGCATTTTCTCTGGCTCATTAATATGTTGCTCGATGATTTTAACAATGGCCGAACCAGAAATCGCGCCCGCAGCTCCTGCATCAATCGCTGCTTTTACCTGATCCGGGGCGGAAATACCAAACCCCTGCAATGGAGGTGCAGCGTTGTACTCTTTCAGCTTCGCAACCAGATGATTGAGGGGTAACGCGGCGCGGTTTTCTGCGCCGGTCACGCCCGCTCGTGACAGCAAATATGTGTAACCACGACCGTAAGAGGCTATCTGGCGCAGCAGGTCGTCATCGGCATTTGGCGGGCAGATGAAGATAGGTGCGACATTATGGCGCAACGCGGCCTGGCGGAAGGGCGCGGACTCTTCAACTGGCACATCGGCAACCAGCACCGAATCGACGCCGACTTTCTCGCACTGGGCATAAAACTCATCAATGCCTTTGTTAAACACCAGATTGGCATACATCAACAGGCCAATGGGAATGGTCGGGTGTTTCTGGCGAATCAGTGCCAGCATTTCAAAACATTGTGCCGGAGTCACACCTGCCGCAAAGGCGCGCAGAGTGGCGTTTTGAATGGTCGGGCCATCCGCCAGTGGGTCGGAGAAGGGGATACCTAACTCCAGCGCGTCAGCACCGGCTTCAATTAGCGTATCGATAATTTTCAATGACTGCTCAATGCCCGGATCACCGAGCGTGACGAAAGGAATGAATGCGCCTTCTTTGCGCTCCTTCAACTGGGCAAACAGAGATTCGTAGCGTTCCATCAGATTTCCCCTCGTGCTTTCAAAATATCGTGAACGGTGAAGATGTCTTTATCGCCGCGACCGGAAAGGTTAACCACCAGTAGCTGCTCTTTATCCGGGTTTTCGCGCATCATTTTCAGCGCATGGGCCAGGGCGTGGGAGGATTCCAGCGCCGGGATGATCCCTTCGTGCAGGCACAGCGTTTTGAAGGCTTCAAGGGCTTCATCATCGGTAATAGACACGTAATCAGCGCGTCCAGTGCTGTTAAGATACGCGTGTTGTGGGCCGACAGACGGGAAATCCAGTCCGGCGGAGATGGAGTAAGATTCTTCAATCTGCCCGTCTTCGGTTTGCATCATCGGCGCTTTCATACCGAAATAAATGCCCACGCGACCATGTTTTAGCGGTGCGCCGTGCTCGCCAGTTTCGATACCGTGACCACCAGGCTCCACACCAATCAGGCCGACGTTGGTTTCATTGATGAAATCAGCAAACATGCCGATGGCATTCGAACCGCCGCCAACACAGGCGATAACGGCATCCGGCAGGCGACCTTCTCTTTCCAGAATCTGCGCTTTGGTTTCTTCGCCAATCATCCGCTGAAACTCACGGACAATGGTCGGATAAGGATGCGGGCCAGCCGCGGTGCCCAGCATATAGTGCGCGGTTTCATAACTGCCGGACCAGTCGCGTAGCGCCTCATTACAGGCATCTTTCAGCGTGGCGGAACCGCTATGTACCGGGATCACTTCCGCACCCATTAAGCGCATACGAAAAACGTTAGGCGACTGGCGTTCAACGTCTTTGGCACCCATATAAATACGGCATTTCAGGCCGAGCAGGGCGCTGGCAAGGGCCGACGCCACGCCATGCTGACCGGCCCCGGTTTCGGCGATGATTTCGGTTTTACCCATCCGCTTCGCCAGCAACGCCTGCCCCAGCACCTGGTTGGTTTTATGTGCGCCGCCGTGCAGCAAATCTTCACGCTTGAGATACAGCGTGGTGTTCGTCCCGGCTGTAATGTTCTGGCATTTGGTCAGTGCGGTTGGACGCCCGGCATAGTTTTTCAGCAGGTCGTTGAACTGGGCTTGAAATTCAGGATCTTTTTGCGCGCTGACAAAAGCTTCTTCCAGCTGGCGCAGAGCAGGCATCAGGATTTGTGGCACGTACATGCCGCCAAACTCACCAAAATAGGGGTTAAGTAATGTTGTCATTGTTCCTTTCCTTAATATGCGCGCAGCGTCTGGAAAACCGAGGCCAAAAGACGTGCGTCTTTGATGCCCGGTTGCGACTCTACAGCAGAATTAAAATCAAGTCCGGCGCAGCCGGTTTGTGCCGCTTCCACGCAGTTATCTGCGCCTAAGCCCCCCGCCAGCAGAACGTTGCCAAGCGATTGACCATTTAATAGTGACCAGTCAAAACGTTGCCCGCTTCCACCCTGGCCGTTGTCTAAAACATATTTATCAACGTGCTGAAACTCGCGGGCGGGCAGGGTTTCACCGACGCTTAATGCTTTCCAGATGGCAACATGTGCTGGCAGAGCTTCACGCAGCGTATCGATATACAGCTGATCTTCATTACCATGCAGTTGCACTGCCGCCAGCGATAACACCTTAGCTTTGTCCACCACATCGGCAATATCGTGATTGCGGAACACGCCAACATACTGCAACGGTGCCGCAGCCATCACTTCCTGCGCCTGTTCAACGTTGACGCAACGCGGTGATGTCGCAACAAAAATCAACCCACCGTAAATCGCGCCCGCGTCATAAGCTGCTTTAGCATCTTGCCCACGCGTCAGGCCACATACTTTATTCTCACCCAGCAACACCCGGCGCACGGCGGCGTGCAAATCGTCATGGGCCATCAACGCCGAACCAATCAGAAAACCGTTAGCGAAGTGGCTTAACTCGCGCACCTGAGCGTAAGTATTGATGCCGGATTCGCTGATTACCGTTACGTTGTGCCCCAGTTTCGGCGCAAGCTCGCGGGTACGGTTGAGATCAATCGACAAATCACGCAGATCGCGGTTGTTGATGCCAACGACCTTTGCCCCTAATGCAATGGCGCGCTCCAGTTCCTCTTCATTACTGACTTCGGTCAGCACCCCCATCTCCAGACTGTGAGCGACGGCTGCAAGCTGGCGATATTGGTCGTCATCCAGTACTGAAAGCATTAATAAGCAGGCATCGGCCTGGTAATAGCGCGCCAGATAGATCTGGTAAGGGTCGATAATGAAGTCTTTACATAAAATCGGCTGCGGGGCGATTTGGCTGACGATGAGGAGGAAATCAAAGCTCCCCTGAAAATATTTCTCATCAGTCAGCACCGAAATTGCCGAAGCGTAATGTTTATAAATGGCGGCAATGCGTGCCGGATCGAAATCATCACGGATCACGCCTTTTGACGGCGACGCTTTTTTACACTCCAGAATAAACTCCGTGCGTGCACCTTGTAGCGCATCATAAAAATGTCGTGTGCTCGGCTGAACCTCATTCTGAAAACTGGCCAGCGGTTGCTGCTGTTTGCGGGTTTCTACCCAAATCGCCTTGTCTGCGACGATTTTCGCTAAAACGGTTTGCATCATTTACCCTCGTGCCGCCAGCGCGGTAACTCTGTCGTAAGCGGAACCACTGCGCAGTACCTCAAGAACGGTTTGCGCATTGGCTTGCAGATCTTCATGGCCATGCAGGCGCATTAACATGGCGACGTTCGCAGCGACGGCTGCTTCATGGGCGGCGTCGCCTTTACCTTGTAACAAGCGTGTTAAAATGTCACGGTTTTCTTCAGGTGTTCCGCCTGCCAGTTGCTCCTGGTGGTAGGGAGTCAGGCCAAAATCTTCAGCGGTCAATTGATAGCTCTTAATTTTGCCGTCATGCAGCTCGGCAACGATTGTCGGCGCGTGTAATGAAACTTCATCCATCCCGCCGCTGTGCACCACCGCCGCGCGTTGATACCCCAGCACGCGCAAGGTTTCGGCAATCGGCAGCACCAGTTCCGGACTATAAACACCAATTAACGCCAGCGGCGGATGCGCCGGGTTAATCAATGGCCCCAGCACATTGAACAGGGTGCGGGTTTTCAGTTGCTGGCGAACCGGCATCGCGTGGCGGAATCCGGTGTGATATTTCGGCGCAAAGAGGAAACATACGCCTAACTCGTCCAGCGCCTGGCGCGATTTATTGGCGTTCATATCAAGATTAATACCGAATGCCGCCAGCAGATCCGACGAGCCGGATTTACTGGAGACGCTGCGGTTACCGTGTTTCGCCACTTTCAGCCCACAGGCCGCGGCGACAAACGCACTGGCGGTAGAAATATTGATACTGTTGCTGCCGTCACCGCCAGTACCGACGATATCAGCAAACAGATAATCCGGGCGCGGGAACGGCGCTGCGTTTTCCAGTAGCGCGGTTGCTGCCCCGGCGATCTCGTTCGGGTGCTCACCACGAATTTTCATGCTCACCAGCGCCGCCGCCAGTTGTTCCGGCTTCAGCTCGCCACGCACCACCGCTGAAAACAGCTGGTGGCTTTCTTGTTGGCTAAGCGTCTGCGCCTGATACAGTTTTTCCAGAATCGGTTGCAGCGTGTTGGCTGGCTCTAGTTTCTGCTGCGCCCAGGCCAGCGTTTGTTCCAGCAGGCGAGCGCCCTGGGTGGTGAGAATGGATTCCGGATGGAACTGGAATCCACAAACGCGATCCGCATCGTGACGTACTGCCATCACCATGCCATTAAAATGGGCGTTGATGGTTAAACCGGCCGGAATGTTACTGCCAACCAGCGAGTGATAACGCGCCACCGGCAGCGGGTTTGTTAATCCGGCAAACATCGCCTGACCGTCATGTTCAATGCTCGACGCTTTACCGTGAAGAATTTCGCCCGCCTGACCGACATAGCCCCCGTAAGCTTCGACAATTGCCTGATGTCCGAGGCAAATGCCAATAATGGGCAGCTTGCCACGCAAGCGGGTGAGGAGTTCCGGCATACAACCGGCTTCGCTCGGCACACCGGGGCCAGGAGAAAGCATCAGTACCGGATTGCTCATCGTCGCCAGGCGTTCAATTAAGGTCTGCGCCGGAATATGGTTGCGGTAAATCACCACGTTATGACCATTGCTGCGCAACTGATCTGCCAGGTTGTACGTAAAAGAGTCGATATTATCGAGCAGCAGAATGTCAGCCATCAGAAAGTCTCCTGTGCATGATGCGCGGTGGCAATAGCGCGCAGTACAGCGCGGGCTTTGTTACGGGTTTCGTCGGCTTCCGACTGCGGAACAGAATCAAGGACTACACCAGCACCCGCTTGCACGGTGGCGATACCGTTTTCCACCAGCGCCGAGCGGATCACAATGCAGGTGTCGAGATCGCCATGCGCGGTGAAATAACCTACCGCGCCGCCGTAGCTGCCGCGGCGACGACCTTCCGCCTCGGCAATTAACTGCATAGCGCGTACTTTCGGCGCACCGCTTAACGTCCCCATATTCATACAGGCGCGATAAGCGTGCAGGGCGTCAAGATCGTGACGCAGTTCGCCGACTACGCGAGAGACGAGGTGCATCACATAGGAATAACGGTCAACTTTGGTGAGATCGGCGACGTAGCGGCTGCCAGGGGTGCAAATGCGTGCCAGATCATTACGGGCGAGATCAACCAGCATCAGATGTTCAGACAGCTCTTTATGGTCAGTACGCATTTCCAGTTCAATACGGCTGTCGAGATCTCTGTCCAGTGAACCATCGGCGCGACGACCGCGTGGGCGTGTTCCGGCAATCGGGTAGATCTCAATCTGGCGGCTGGTGGCATCATACTTGAGCGAGCTTTCCGGCGACGCGCCAAATAGGGTGAAATCATTATCCTGCATAAAAAACATGTACGGGCTGGGATTACTCTTTTTCAGCACGTAATAGGCCGCCAGCGGTGACGGGCAGGGCAGAGAGAAACGGCGAGATGGCACCACCTGGAAAATTTCTCCAGCGCGAATCGCTTTTTGCAACAAACGCACTACGCCACCGAACTCTTCATCGCTCTGATTACATTCACAACGCATATGCGGCACGGAAACCACTGGCAGCGGCGGCGCGGCTTCGGTCAGTTGCTGACGTAGTTCGTTCAGGCGAGCAGTGAGACGTTGTTTTTCTTCTTCATTCGGAGCAAACAGGCTGGCCTGAATACGGGTGCTTTTTTTCTGATGGTCAATCACCATCAGCGTTTCAGCGAGATAAAAACAGAAATCAGGGCAGTTATTTTCCGCTGACAGTTGCGGTAAATCTTCAAATCCCGCCACAAGGTCATAAGAGAACAGGCCGCCGAAGAACATTGCTTCTCGTTCTTCCTTCGGTACATTCAACAGATTCTGCAATAAACGGAAAGCGTCAAAAACCGAAAGGGAGCATAAGCGGGCGTCTTCATCCAGCAGTGGACTGACAGGGGGGAAGCGCAGCACACGGCAGTTTGGTGATTGTTCACTTTCCACACCCGCAGGCAGGGCGTTATCCAGTAGTGCCAGCAGGGCTTCGCCATTGCCGGAAAGTGCCTGAATTGTGACGGTGTCACCTAATGCTGTAATGTGCAGCGCATTGTCTATCAGCAGCAGGCTTTTTAAATCATCTTTGCTGTCGATATCTGCGGATTCCAGCAGCAGCGTTGCCGGACGATTCCCACACAACTGGTGAAAAAGCGCAGTCGGGTTGTCGCGATAAGCGCCTTCGCAGGTTAGCAGTTCGAGAGTCGGTTTTTGTGTTTGCATTGTTATTCTCTAATTTTGTTCAAAAAAAAGCCCGCTCATTAGGCGGGCTGGGTATCTGATTGCTTTACGCATGGTGAATACACTGCCCGTTTCAGGAAGTGGCCACCAACCTTTCAGTACGAAAATTGCTTTCATTGTCGATACCATTTTTACGTGAACTTGCGTACTAGTCAACTGGTTCGATGATTAATTGTCAACAGCTCATTTCAGAATATTTGCCAGACCCGTTATGATGTCGGCGCAAAAAACATTATCCAGAACGGGAGTGCGCCTTGAGCGACACGAATTATGCAGTGATTTACGACCTGCACAGCCATACCACAGCTTCCGATGGCTGCCTGACGCCAGAAGCATTGGTGCACCGTGCAGTCGAGATGCGCGTCGGCACCCTGGCGATCACCGACCATGACACCACAGCTGCAATCGCGCCAGCAAGAGAGGAAATTTCACGTTCGGGACTGGCGCTGAATCTTATTCCCGGCGTGGAAATTTCCACGGTCTGGGAAAATCATGAAATTCATATTGTCGGGCTGAATATTGATATTACTCATCCGCTAATGTGTGAGTTCCTCGCGCAGCAGACAGAACGGCGCAATCAGCGGGCGCAGCAAATTGCCGAAAGACTTGAAAAAGCGCAAATACCTGGGGCGCTGGAAGGCGCACAACGACTGGCGCAGGGCGGCGCAGTGACGCGCGGTCATTTTGCGCGTTTCCTTGTGGAGTGCGGCAAAGCCAGTTCAATGGCAGATGTCTTTAAAAAGTATCTGGCGCGCGGGAAAACCGGATACGTTCCGCCACAGTGGTGTACAATAGAACAAGCTATTGATGTCATTCATCATTCTGGCGGTAAGGCGGTGCTAGCTCATCCTGGGCGGTACAATCTTAGTGCTAAATGGCTGAAAAGATTGGTTGCGCATTTTGCCGAACACCACGGCGACGCGATGGAAGTCGCGCAGTGCCAGCAATCGCCCAATGAACGCACCCAGCTGGCCACACTTGCGCGTCAGCATCATTTATGGGCATCACAAGGATCTGATTTTCATCAGCCATGCCCGTGGATCGAACTGGGTCGTAAACTCTGGCTGCCCGCAGGCGTTGAAGGCGTCTGGCAGCTATGGGAACAGCCGCAGAACACCACAGAGAGGGAATTATGAGCCAGTTTTTTTATATTCATCCTGATAACCCGCAGCAACGTCTGATCAACCAGGCGGTGGAGATCGTGCGTAAAGGCGGGGTGATTGTCTATCCAACTGATTCCGGCTATGCGCTCGGCTGTAAAATTGAAGATAAAAACGCCATGGAGCGTATTTGTCGTATTCGCCAGCTGCCGGACGGTCACAACTTTACCCTGATGTGTCGCGATCTTTCTGAACTCTCGACCTATTCATTCGTGGATAACGTTGCGTTTCGTTTGATGAAAAACAACACGCCGGGCAACTATACCTTCATCCTGAAGGGGACGAAGGAAGTGCCACGCCGTCTGTTGCAGGAGAAACGCAAAACCATCGGTATGCGTGTGCCTTCTAACCCGATTGCGCAGGCGTTGCTTGAAGCACTGGGCGAACCGATGCTTTCCACTTCGCTAATGCTGCCAGGCAGCGAATTTACCGAATCCGATCCCGAAGAAATTAAAGACCGTCTGGAAAAACAGGTAGATTTGATTATTCACGGCGGCTATCTCGGGCAGAAACCAACAACGGTTATTGATCTTACCGATGATACGCCGGTCGTGGTGCGTGAAGGCGTAGGTGATGTGAAGCCTTTCTTATAAGTGCGTAACTCTGTATACTACGCGGCCTTAAAATGGCGCTATACGGCGCCATTGATTCTCCTGTTCGACGCCTGTGAAGGCGACACCAAAAGGAAGCTCTATGAGCGAAAAATTACAGAAAGTGCTGGCCCGCGCTGGCCACGGCTCCCGCCGTGAAATCGAATCTATTATTGAAGCCGGTCGTGTGAGTGTTGATGGCAAAATTGCTAAACTCGGCGATCGCGTTGAAGTTACCCCTGGGCTGAAAATTCGTATCGATGGTCATCTGATTTCGGTACGTGAGTCCGCTGAACAAATTTGTCGCGTTCTGGCCTATTACAAACCGGAAGGTGAGTTGTGTACCCGTAACGATCCGGAAGGGCGTCCGACGGTGTTTGACCGTCTGCCAAAGCTGCGTGGCGCACGCTGGATTGCCGTAGGTCGTCTGGACGTTAACACCTGTGGTCTGCTGCTGTTCACCACCGATGGTGAACTGGCAAACCGTTTAATGCATCCAAGCCGTGAAGTTGAACGTGAATACGCCGTGCGTGTATTTGGTCAGGTTGACGACGCGAAACTGCGTGATTTGAGTCGTGGCGTGCAACTGGAAGATGGTCCGGCAGCTTTTAAAACCATCAAGTTCAGCGGCGGCGAAGGGATCAACCAGTGGTACAACGTGACTCTGACCGAAGGCCGTAACCGTGAAGTTCGTCGTCTGTGGGAAGCGGTTGGTGTGCAGGTGAGCCGCCTGATCCGTGTTCGTTACGGTGATATCCCACTGCCAAAAGGTCTGCCACGCGGTGGCTGGACGGAGCTGGACCTCGCCCAGACTAACTATCTGCGCGAACTGGTGGAGCTTCCGCCAGAAACCAGCTCTAAAGTCGCTGTAGAAAAAGACCGTCGTCGCATGAAGGCTAATCAGATTCGTCGTGCGGTGAAACGTCACAGTCAGGTGAGCGGCGGTCGTCGTTCTGGCGGGCGTAATAACGGTTAATCAAAGTATGCCGGACGTCATATCCGGCATTTTTACAGATTAATAATCAATCCCTATTTGCGCCTTAACACCGGCATCAAACGCATGTCTGATGGGGCGCAGCTCACTTACCGTATCCGCCAGTTCAAGAATATCCCGATGACAGCCTCGACCCGTGATAATCACCGTCTGTTGATGTGGACGTTCATTTAACGCCTGCACCACTTCTTCCAGTGGCAAATAGTCATACGCCACCATATACGTCAGTTCATCAAGCAAAACCATATCCAGTGAGGAATCAGCAAGCATCCGCTTTGCATGTTGCCAGACTTCGCGGCAGGCGGCGGTATCAGACTCGCGGTTTTGTGTATCCCAGGTAAAGCCCGTTGCCATCACCTGAAACTCAACGCCATGTGGCTCCAGCAGATTGCGTTCGCCATTAGGCCAGGTGCCTTTAATAAACTGCACGACGCCCACTTTTTTTCCGTGACCAACTGCGCGTGTTGCCGTACCAAATGCCGCGGTGGTTTTGCCTTTTCCATTGCCGGTAAAGACGATGATAATACCGCGTTCATCCTGGGCCTGGGCCACACGAGCATCTACTTTTTCTTTCACTCGCTGCTGACGCTGTTGGTAGCGTTCATCACTCATTGGGAAATTCCTGGTTTACGGCCCGGTTGGGCGTCAAAGGTCATGCCGGTTTTACGGCGGCTGTCATCGCCCATCAGCCAGAGGTAGAGCGGCATGATATCAGCGGGTGTTTTAAGTTTCTGTGGATCTTCGGTCGGGAAGGCGCTTGCGCGCATTGCGGTGCGCGTACCGCCTGGGTTAATGCAGTTGACGCGCAGGCGCTGCTGATATTCATCGGCCAGTACCTGCATCATCCCTTCGGTGGCAAATTTCGACGCTGCATATGCACCCCAGTTGGCTCGTCCCTGACGTCCAACGCTTGATGAAGTAAAGACCAGTGAACCGGCGTCCGATTTGAGTAATAAAGGAAGCAGTGCCTGGGTGAGCATAAAGGTGGCATTAACGTTGACCTGCATGACGTCCTGCCAGACCTGCGGATTTTGTTCGCTCATTGGGCAAACATCGCCGAGCAATCCGGCATTATGCAAAACACCATCCAGACGCGGATAATTAACGACAATGCGCTGTGCCAGTTGTTGGCAATTTTCGGACGTGCAGGTCAGCAAATCGAGAATAAACCACTGTGGCTGACGCCCAGTTTCTTCGTTTATGTGGCTGGCTACCTGACGTAATTTTTCTTCATTACGGCCCAACAGAATCACTGTCGCACCATAGCGTGCATACGTCATCGCGGCTTCACGACCAATCCCATCGCTGGCTCCCGTCACCAGGATAATGCGATCATTGAGTAAATCTTGTTTTGGCTGGTAATGCATGGCTACTCCTCAACGACGTTGTCTGTCGCGCTGCCAGTGTACTTTATGACTTTGGGGCTTTATGCCTGAAACAGAAGGGCATTTCAATCAGCCTGGGGCGATAACACCGCAAAATGGATACTTTGTCATACTTTCGCTGCAATAACATCTCTGCGAGACGGCTTAACATGCCTGTTGTAAACTGTGAGCCAAAGCGTTGTTTAACCAAGGTGGGGACTCGTGGAATTGTTGTCTGAATATGGTTTGTTTTTGGCTAAAATCGTTACCGTTGTGCTAGCGATTGCGGCGATTGCCGCCATTATTGTCAATGTTGCTCAACGTAATAAACGCCAGCGTGGCGAGTTACGGGTCAACAATCTCAGCGAACAGTATAAGGAGACGAAAGAAGAACTGGCCGCGGCGCTGATGGACTCACATCAGCAAAAACAGTGGCACAAAGCGCAGAAGAAAAAGCACAAGCAAGAAGCGAAAGCAGCAAAAGCGAAAGCCAAACTGGGCGAGGTGGCAACTGACAGTAAACCTCGCGTCTGGGTGCTGGATTTTAAAGGCAGCATGGACGCCCATGAAGTGAACTCGCTACGTGAAGAGATAACGGCGGTACTCGCAGCATTCAAACCGCAGGATCAGGTTGTGCTCCGTCTGGAAAGCCCTGGTGGCATGGTGCATGGTTACGGGTTGGCGGCTTCGCAGCTGCAGCGTCTGCGTGATAAAAACATTCCTTTAACTGTTACGGTAGACAAAGTCGCTGCCAGCGGCGGTTACATGATGGCCTGTGTGGCGGACAAAATTGTTTCCGCACCGTTTGCTATTGTGGGTTCCATTGGGGTGGTGGCGCAAATGCCCAACTTTAACCGCTTCCTGAAAAGCAAAGATATTGATATCGAACTGCACACCGCCGGGCAGTATAAGCGCACGCTGACCTTGCTGGGTGAAAATACCGAAGAAGGGCGGGAGAAATTCCGCGAAGAGCTGAACGAAACGCATCAGTTATTTAAAGATTTTGTGAAGCGTATGCGTCCGTCTCTGGATATTGAACAGGTGGCAACGGGTGAACACTGGTACGGACAACAGGCGGTAGAGAAAGGCCTGGTTGATGAAATCAACACCAGTGATGAAGTTATTCTTAGCCTGATGGAAGGCCGTGAAGTGGTTAATGTACGCTATATGCAGCGTAAACGACTCATTGACCGATTCACCGGCAGCGCGGCAGAGAGCGCCGATCGATTGTTGCTACGCTGGTGGCAGCGGGGTCAAAAGCCATTGATGTAAAAGACAAACGCGAGGCTAAGACCTCGCGTTTTGCTTTAATCAACCAGATGATATTTTTCTGAAAGCACATGGGCCAGGTGTTTGAACATATTAAACACCGCGGTGCTTTTGGCTGTCGGCAATCCTTGTTCATCTAAAAAGTAGTCGCCGGTAAATACCAGCACGCCATTACGCTGCGTGACGCCGGTGGCTTCAATCCCTGCGAGCGTATCCTCATGCTCACGAATGATTTTGTTAGCCTCTTTCAACAGCGTTTCGCGGTCGATGGGTTGTGTCTCTTTGTTCATTATTTACTCCTTAAACAAGGACATTAGTCTACGCCAGGCATGGCTTGCAGACAAATATACCACGCTGGTGGCAAGAGCGCCTTACTGGCAACTTTGGATTTTGCATGCTAATAAAGTTGCGTATCGGATTTTATCAGGTACAGTGTGACGCTTTCGTCAATCTGGCAATAGATTTGCTTGACATTCGACCAAAATTCCGTCGTGCTATAGCGCCTGTAGGCCAAGACCTGTTAACTCAGTCACCTGAATTTTCGTGAACAGAGTCACGACAAGGGGGTGATATCCGCAGAGAGCGAGTCCATATCGGTAACTCGTTGCCAGTGGAAGGTTTATCAACGTGCGACGCATTCCTGGAAGAATCAAATTAGGTAAGGTGAATATGGGTAAAGCTCTTGTCATCGTTGAGTCCCCGGCAAAAGCCAAAACGATCAACAAGTATCTGGGTAGTGACTACGTGGTGAAATCCAGCGTCGGTCACATCCGCGATTTGCCGACCAGTGGCTCAGCTGCCAAAAAGAGTGCCGACTCTACCTCCACCAAGACGGCTAAAAAGCCTAAAAAGGATGAACGTGGCGCTCTCGTCAACCGTATGGGGGTTGACCCGTGGCACAATTGGGAGGCGCACTATGAAGTGTTGCCTAGTAAAGAGAAGGTCGTCTCTGAACTGAAACAACTGGCTGAAAAAGCCGACCATATCTATCTCGCAACCGACCTTGACCGCGAAGGGGAAGCCATTGCATGGCACCTGCGGGAAGTGATTGGTGGTGATGATGCGCGCTATAGCCGAGTGGTGTTTAACGAAATTACTAAAAACGCGATCCGCCAGGCATTTAACAAACCGGGTGAGCTGAATATTGATCGTGTTAATGCCCAGCAGGCGCGTCGCTTTATGGACCGCGTGGTGGGGTATATGGTTTCGCCGCTGCTGTGGAAAAAGATCGCTCGTGGTCTGTCTGCCGGTCGTGTGCAGTCGGTGGCGGTCCGCCTGGTGGTAGAGCGTGAGCGTGAAATTAAAGCGTTCGTACCGGAAGAGTTCTGGGAAGTCGATGCCAGCACGACTACGCCATCTGGTGAAGCGTTGGCGTTGCAGGTGACTCATCAGAATGACAAACCGTTCCGTCCGGTCAACAAAGAACAAACTCAGGCTGCGGTAAGTCTGCTGGAAAAAGCGCGCTACAGCGTGCTGGAACGTGAAGACAAACCGACAACCAGTAAACCTGGCGCTCCTTTTATTACCTCTACGCTGCAACAAGCTGCCAGCACCCGTCTTGGTTTTGGCGTGAAAAAAACCATGATGATGGCGCAGCGTTTGTATGAAGCAGGCTATATCACTTACATGCGTACCGACTCCACTAACCTGAGTCAGGACGCGGTAAATATGGTTCGCGGTTATATCAGCGATAATTTTGGTAAGAAATATCTGCCGGAAAGTCCGAATCAGTACGCCAGCAAAGAAAACTCACAGGAAGCGCACGAAGCGATTCGTCCTTCTGACGTCAATGTGATGGCGGAATCGCTGAAGGATATGGAAGCAGATGCGCAGAAACTGTACCAGCTAATCTGGCGTCAGTTCGTTGCCTGCCAGATGACCCCAGCGAAATATGACTCCACGACGCTGACCGTTGGTGCGGGCGATTTCCGCCTGAAAGCACGCGGTCGTATTTTGCGCTTTGATGGCTGGACAAAAGTGATGCCTGCACTGCGTAAAGGCGATGAAGATCGTATCTTACCGGCAGTCGATAAAGGCGATGCTCTGACGCTCGTTGAACTAACACCAGCCCAGCACTTTACCAAGCCGCCAGCCCGTTTCAGTGAAGCATCGCTGGTTAAAGAACTGGAAAAACGTGGTATCGGTCGTCCGTCTACCTATGCGTCGATCATTTCGACCATTCAGGATCGTGGCTATGTGCGAGTAGAAAATCGTCGTTTCTATGCGGAAAAAATGGGCGAAATCGTCACCGATCGCCTTGAAGAAAATTTCCGCGAGTTAATGAACTACGACTTTACCGCGCAGATGGAAAACAGCCTCGACCAGGTGGCAAATCACGAAGCAGAGTGGAAAGCTGTACTGGATCACTTCTTCTCGGATTTCACCCAGCAGTTAGATAAAGCTGAAAAAGATCCGGAAGAGGGTGGTATGCGCCCGAACCAGATGGTTCTGACCAGCATTGACTGCCCGACTTGTGGTCGCAAAATGGGGATTCGCACAGCGAGCACCGGGGTATTCCTTGGCTGTTCTGGCTATGCGCTGCCGCCGAAAGAGCGTTGCAAAACCACCATTAACCTGGTGCCGGAAAACGAAGTGCTGAACGTGCTGGAAGGCGAAGATGCTGAAACCAACGCGCTGCGCGCAAAACGTCGTTGCCCGAAATGCGGCACGGCGATGGACAGCTATCTCATTGATCCGAAACGTAAGTTGCATGTCTGTGGTAATAACCCAACCTGCGACGGTTACGAGATCGAAGAGGGCGAATTCCGCATTAAAGGTTATGACGGCCCGATCGTTGAGTGTGAAAAATGTGGCTCTGAAATGCACCTGAAAATGGGGCGTTTCGGTAAATACATGGCCTGCACCAACGAAGAGTGTAAAAACACACGTAAGATTTTACGTAACGGCGAAGTGGCACCACCGAAAGAAGATCCGGTGCCATTACCTGAGCTGCCGTGCGAAAAATCAGATGCTTATTTCGTGCTGCGTGACGGTGCTGCCGGTGTGTTCCTGGCTGCCAACACTTTCCCGAAATCGCGTGAAACGCGTGCGCCACTGGTGGAAGAGCTTTATCGCTTCCGCGACCGTCTGCCGGAAAAACTGCGTTATCTGGCCGATGCGCCACAGCAGGATCCGGAAGGTAATAAGACCATGGTTCGCTTTAGCCGTAAAACCAAACAGCAATATGTCTCTTCGGAAAAAGACGGAAAGGCGACTGGCTGGTCAGCATTTTATGTTGATGGCAAATGGGTTGAAGGAAAAAAATAACCTTTAATTCTATCAGGTTTTTATAAACAAAGGGTCGCGAAAGCGGCCCTTTTTTATTGCATATTATTTTTTCTTCACACCTATACACTAAGGCTATAAATGATATAGTGGTTATAGTTAGCACCTTTTTTATTATTAAATCGTATTAGTCACCCGCCAGGTGTGACGAAAAAACGATGTTCTGATGGCGTCTAAGTGGATGGTTTAACATGAAATTACAACAACTTCGCTATATTGTTGAGGTGGTCAATCATAACCTGAATGTCTCATCAACAGCGGAAGGACTTTACACATCACAACCCGGGATCAGTAAACAAGTCAGAATGCTGGAAGACGAGCTAGGCATTCAAATTTTTTCCCGAAGCGGCAAGCACCTGACGCAGGTAACGCCAGCAGGACAAGAAATAATTCGTATCGCTCGCGAAGTCCTGTCGAAAGTCGATGCCATAAAATCGGTTGCCGGTGAGCACACCTGGCCGGATAAAGGCTCGCTGTATATCGCCACCACGCATACCCAGGCACGCTACGCGTTACCAAACGTTATCAAAGGCTTTATTGAGCGTTATCCCCGCGTTTCTTTGCATATGCACCAGGGCCCGCCGACACAAATTGCTGATGCCGTCTCTAAAGGCAATGCCGATTTCGCTATCGCCACAGAAGCGCTGCATCTGTATGAAGATTTAGTGATGTTACCGTGCTACCACTGGAATCGGGCTATTGTAGTCACTCCGGATCACCCGCTGGCAGGCAAAAAAGCCATTACCATTGAAGAACTGGCGCAATATCCGTTGGTGACATATACCTTCGGCTTTACCGGACGTTCAGAACTGGATACTGCCTTTAACCGCGCAGGGTTAACGCCGCGTATCGTTTTCACGGCAACGGATGCTGACGTCATTAAAACTTACGTCCGGTTAGGGCTGGGGGTAGGGGTCATTGCCAGCATGGCGGTGGATCCGGTCGCCGATCCCGACCTTGTGCGCGTTGATGCTCACGATATCTTCAGCCACAGTACAACCAAAATTGGTTTTCGCCGTAGTACTTTTTTGCGCAGTTATATGTATGATTTCATTCAGCGTTTTGCACCGCATTTAACGCGTGATGTCGTTGATGCGGCTGTCGCATTGCGCTCCAATGAAGAAATTGAGGTCATGTTTAAAGATATAAAACTGCCGGAAAAATAATTTCTTGCGTTATTTTCGGCACCTTTTATGTAGCGAAGGTGCCGGAATATATTCTCTTTTGTTACTTATTTCTATACCGTGCACAATATTTTTATCCCTCATATTTATAGGGTAAATTACCTGTAAAGTAGTGTCTAATTACCCGCCTCGCAAATTCCAGTTTTCAAATATCTATTTCAGGTCAAAAGATTGAATTATTCACTGGAGACGATTCGTAAATTCGCTGGATTTTTGACTAAAGTTTCTTTAGGATTTGTCTCATCGTATGATTAATTACACCAATCATTCAACGTCTTGCTGATAAGTGATGGCGATTATATGAGGTTAGCAATGCCTTCTGGAAATCAGGAACCCCGCCGTGATCCTGAATTAAAACGTAAAGCCTGGCTGACGGTTTTTCTTGGTTCTGCACTTTTCTGGGTGGTTGTCGCACTGCTGATTTGGAAAGTGTGGGGATAACTATGGTCGGTCAGGAGCAACTGGAGTCGTCACCATTATGCCAGCATAGTGACAATGAACCAGAAACGAAACGGGAATGTTCCGTCGTTATTCCAGACGACTGGCAACTAACATCGCAGCAGCAAGCCTTTATAGAACTGTTTGCTGAAGATGATCAGCCGAAACAATAATTATCATCATTCTTATTACCCATTTTTAATGAATTAAAGGGCTTTTAATACACCGCAGCAATAACAGCTTGAGTTATCTCAACACAAAATAATAACCGTTAAGGGTGTAGCCTATGATCAACACAAATATGAAATATTGGTCCTGGATGGGCGCGTTTTCTCTGTCGATGCTCTTCTGGGCCGAACTCCTCTGGATCATTACTCACTGATCCTTGACCCCGCTGCGGCGGGGTTGTCATTTGCTTTGCCACAAGGTTTCTCCTCTTTTATCAATTTGGGTTGTTATCAAATCGTTACGCGATGTTTGTGTTATCTTTAATATTTACCCTGAAGAGAATCAGGGCTTCGCAACCCTGTCATTAAGGAGGAGCTATGTCGTCAACCCTACGAGAAGCCAGTAAGGACACGTTGCAGGCCAAAGATAAAACTTACCACTACTACAGCCTGCCGCTTGCTGCTAAATCACTGGGCGATATCACCCGTCTACCCAAGTCACTCAAAGTTTTGCTCGAAAACCTGCTGCGCTGGCAGGATGGTAACTCAGTTACCGAAGAGGATATCCACGCACTGGCGGGATGGCTGAAAAATGCCCATGCTGACCGTGAAATTGCCTACCGCCCGGCAAGGGTGCTGATGCAGGACTTTACCGGCGTACCTGCCGTTGTTGATCTGGCGGCAATGCGCGAAGCGGTTAAACGCCTCGGTGGCGATACTGCAAAGGTTAACCCGCTCTCACCGGTCGACCTGGTCATTGACCACTCGGTGACCGTCGATCGTTTTGGTGATGATGAGGCATTTGAAGAAAACGTACGCCTGGAAATGGAGCGCAACCACGAACGTTATGTGTTCCTGAAATGGGGAAAGCAAGCGTTCAGTCGGTTTAGCGTCGTGCCGCCAGGCACAGGCATTTGCCATCAGGTTAACCTCGAATATCTCGGCAAAGCAGTGTGGAGCGAATTGCAGGACGGTGAATGGATTGCTTATCCGGATACACTCGTTGGTACTGACTCGCACACCACTATGATCAACGGCCTTGGCGTGCTGGGGTGGGGCGTGGGTGGGATCGAAGCAGAAGCCGCCATGTTAGGCCAGCCGGTTTCCATGCTTATCCCGGACGTAGTGGGCTTTAAACTTACCGGAAAATTACGTGAAGGTATTACCGCCACAGACCTGGTTCTCACTGTTACCCAAATGCTGCGCAAACATGGCGTGGTGGGGAAATTCGTCGAATTTTATGGTGATGGTCTGGATTCACTACCGTTGGCGGATCGCGCCACCATTGCCAATATGTCGCCAGAATATGGTGCCACCTGTGGCTTCTTCCCAATCGATGCAGTAACCCTCGATTACATGCGTTTAAGCGGGCGCAGCGAAGATCAGGTCGAGTTGGTCGAAAAATATGCCAAAGCGCAGGGCATGTGGCGTAACCCGGGCGATGAACCGATTTTTACCAGTATGTTAGAACTGGATATGAATGACGTTGAAGCGAGCCTGGCAGGGCCAAAACGCCCACAGGATCGCGTTGCACTGCCCGATGTACCAAAAGCA
Source organism: Shigella sp. SIG3 (assembly GCF_053555855.1). Lineage (NCBI taxonomy): Bacteria > Pseudomonadati > Pseudomonadota > Gammaproteobacteria > Enterobacterales > Enterobacteriaceae > Shigella > Shigella sp. SIG3. Next base: position 6,440 of record NZ_JBQZXE010000032.1, on the reverse strand, counting down.
TTTGCCGCCAGTAACGAACTGGAAGTGAATGCCACGCATAAAGATCGCCTGCCAGTCGATTATGTTATGAACGGACATCAGTATCAGTTACCTGATGGCGCTGTGGTCATTGCTGCGATAACCTCGTGCACCAACACCTCTAACCCAAGTGTGCTGATGGCCGCAGGCTTGCTGGCGAAAAAAGCCGTAACTCTTGGCCTCAAGCGGCAACCGTGGGTCAAAGCGTCGCTGGCACCGGGTTCGAAAGTCGTTTCTGATTATCTGGCAAAAGCGAAACTGACACCGTATCTCGACGAACTGGGGTTTAACCTTGTGGGATACGGTTGTACCACCTGTATTGGTAACTCTGGGCCGCTGCCCGATCCTATCGAAACGGCAATCAAAAAAGGCGATTTAACCGTCGGTGCGGTGCTGTCCGGCAACCGTAACTTTGAAGGCCGTATCCATCCGCTGGTTAAAACTAACTGGCTGGCCTCGCCGCCGCTGGTGGTTGCCTATGCGCTGGCGGGAAATATGAATATCAACCTGGCTTCTGAGCCTATCGGCCATGATCGCAAAGGCGATCCGGTTTATCTGAAAGATATCTGGCCATCGGCACAAGAAATTGCCCGTGCGGTAGAACAAGTCTCCACAGAAATGTTCCGCAAAGAGTACGCAGAAGTTTTTGAAGGCACAGCAGAGTGGAAGGAAATTAACGTCACACGATCCGATACCTACGGTTGGCAGGAGGACTCAACCTATATTCGCTTATCGCCTTTCTTTGATGAAATGCAGGCAACACCAGCACCAGTGGAAGATATTCACGGTGCGCGGATCCTCGCAATGCTGGGGGATTCAGTCACCACTGACCATATCTCTCCGGCGGGCAGTATTAAGCCCGACAGCCCAGCGGGTCGATATCTACAAGGTCGGGGTGTTGAGCGAAAAGACTTTAACTCCTACGGTTCGCGGCGTGGTAACCATGAAGTGATGATGCGCGGCACCTTCGCCAATATTCGCATCCGTAATGAAATGGTGCCTGGCGTTGAAGGGGGGATGACGCGGCATTTACCTGACAGCGACGTAGTCTCTATTTATGATGCTGCGATGCGCTATAAGCAGGAGCAAACGCCGCTGGCGGTGATTGCCGGGAAAGAGTATGGATCAGGCTCAAGCCGTGACTGGGCGGCAAAAGGACCTCGTCTGCTTGGAATTCGTGTGGTGATTGCCGAATCGTTTGAACGAATTCACCGTTCGAATTTAATTGGCATGGGCATCCTGCCGCTGGAATTTCCGCAAGGCGTGACGCGTAAAACGTTAGGGCTAACCGGGGAAGAGAAGATTGATATTGGCGATCTGCAAAATCTACAACCTGGCGCGACGGTTCCGGTGACGCTTACGCGCGCGGATGGTAGCCAGGAAGTCGTACCCTGCCGTTGTCGTATCGACACCGCGACGGAGTTGACCTACTACCAGAACGACGGCATTTTGCATTATGTCATCCGTAATATGTTGAAGTAACAAGTATTTGCTTGCCGGTTATTTTGCTTCCGGCAAGCAAATGAATTACACAATGCAAGAGGGTTATTTGTTCAGCAAATGGCCCATTTTCTCGGCTTTGGTATCGAGATAATGTTCGTTATTGGGGTTACGACCTACAATCAATGGTACGCGTTCAACAATATTAATCCCTGCTTCGGTCAGAATTTCGACTTTTTTCGGGTTATTGGTTAACAAGCGGACTTCATTGACGCCAAGGAGTTTGAACATATCAGCGCAAAGAGTGAAGTCGCGCTCATCAGCGGCGAAGCCTAACTGGTGGTTAGCCTCTACGGTATCGTAACCTTGATCCTGCAGTGCGTAAGCGCGGATTTTATTCAGCAGACCAATGTTACGACCTTCCTGACGGTGATACAGCAAAATACCACGGCCTTCCTCGGCAATTTGCGTCAATGCCGCTTCGAGCTGGAAGCCACAATCGCAGCGCAAGCTGAACAGGGCGTCACCGGTCAGACATTCGGAATGGACGCGCGCAAGTACCGGGGTATGCCCGGAAATATCGGCATAGACTAGCGCGACATGATCGTGTCCGGTTGCCAGTTCTTCAAATCCCACCATCAGGAAATCGCCCCATGGGGTTGGCAGTTTGGCTTCTGCCACACGTTTAAGCTGCATGAAATTCTCCAGATAATGCTGGTTCTGTATTGGCTTATTTTGCCATAACGAGAAGGGGTTCACCTAATCACGACGCGTCGATCGTTCACGGAATGGCACAAATCTGTCAATTTTTCTTGGAACTGGCATTTTCAGTTATGATTGTGGGACTTATCAAAAAGGAGAGGCCATGCGTTCGATTGCCCGACGTACCGCAGTGGGAGCTGCACTATTGTTTGTCATGCCAGTAGCCGTATGGATTTCTGGCTGGCGTTGGCAACCTGGAGAACAAAGTTGGCGACTAAAAGCGGCTTTTTGGGTTACTGAAACTGTCACCCAGCCCTGGGGCGTCATTACACATTTGATTTTGTTCGGCTGGTTTCTCTGGTGTCTGCGTTTTCGCATTAAGGCTGCCTTTGTATTATTTTCCATTCTGGCGGCGGCAATCCTTGTTGGACAAGGCGTTAAATCCTGGATCAAAGACAAAGTACAGGAACCACGACCTTTTGTTATCTGGTTGGAAAAAACACATCATATTCCGGTTGATGAGTTCTACACTTTAAAGCGAGCAGAACGCGGAAATCTAGTAAAAGAACAGTTGGCTGAAGAGAAAAATATTCCACAATATTTGCGTTCACACTGGCAGAAAGAGACGGGGTTTGCCTTTCCTTCCGGTCACACGATGTTTGCTGCCAGTTGGGCACTGCTGGCCGTTGGTTTGCTGTGGCCGCGTCGGCGAACGTTAACCATTGCTATCTTGTTGGTCTGGGCAACGGGAGTCATGGGAAGCCGCCTGCTACTCGGGATGCATTGGCCACGCGATCTGGTGGTAGCTACGTTGATTTCGTGGACGCTGGTGGCGGTGGCAACGTGGCTTGCGCAACGAATTTGTGGGCCATTCACACCACCTGCGGAAGAAAATCGCGAAATTGCACAACGAGAACAAGAAAGTTAACGCTGGTTGATTTTCCGAATTTAGGCCTTAAATCATCAACAATGCGCGTGGATGCCATTTCGCAGACGGCGCGAAAATGGTACTTTAAAGGGCTATTGCGGTAAGTTGACCATAATTTATTCGCTCTAACCACATAACGGGAAGTAATGTGAAATATTTACTCATTTTCTTACTGGTGTTAGCGATCTTCGTGATTTCGGTCACGTTGGGTGCGCAGAACGATCAACAGGTGACGTTTAATTATCTGTTAGCGCAAGGGGAGTACCGTATTTCCACATTGCTGGCGGTATTGTTTGCTGCGGGGTTTGCTATCGGTTGGTTGATTTGTGGCCTGTTCTGGCTGCGAGTTCGTGTTTCCCTGGCGCGCGCTGAACGTAAAATAAAGCGACTGGAAAACCAGCTTTCACCCGCGACTGACGTGGCTGTAGTGCCGCACTCGTCAGCGGCGAAGGAATAACTTTCTATGCTGGAGTTGTTGTTTCTGCTTTTGCCTGTAGCCGCTGCCTATGGCTGGTATATGGGCCGCAGAAGTGCGCAACAAAACAAGCAAGATGAAGCCAACCGCTTGTCGCGTGATTACGTAGCGGGGGTTAACTTCCTGCTTAGTAATCAACAGGATAAAGCGGTAGACCTGTTTCTCGATATGCTTAAAGAGGATACAGGCACCGTTGAAGCCCACCTTACGCTCGGAAACCTGTTCCGTTCGCGTGGCGAAGTTGATCGCGCTATTCGCATCCATCAGACCCTAATGGAAAGCGCCTCGCTGACCTATGAACAGCGTCTGTTGGCGATTCAACAACTGGGGCGTGATTACATGGCCGCCGGGTTATACGACCGCGCGGAAGACATGTTCAATCAGCTGACCGATGAAACTGACTTCCGCATTGGCGCGCTGCAACAGTTGCTACAAATCTACCAGGCTACCAGTGAGTGGCAGAAAGCAATTGATGTTGCCGAACGCCTGGTGAAGCTGGGTAAAGATAAACAGCGCGTCGAAATTGCCCATTTCTACTGTGAGTTAGCCCTGCAGCATATGGCCAGCGACGATCTCGATCGTGCCATGACCTTGCTAAAAAAAGGGGCGGCGGCAGATAAAAACAGCGCCCGCGTATCCATCATGATGGGACGCGTGTTTATGGCGAAAGGAGAATACGTCAAAGCCGTCGAAAGTTTGCAACGCGTCATATCCCAGGACAGAGAACTGGTCAGCGAAACGCTGGAAATGTTGCAAACCTGCTATCAGCAGTTGGGTAAAACTGCCGAATGGGCAGAATTCCTGCAACGCGCGGTGGAAGAGAACACCGGTGCCGATGCTGAATTGATGCTTGCTGATATCATCGAAGCGCGCGACGGTAGTGAGGCTGCACAGGTCTATATTACACGCCAGCTTCAGCGTCATCCGACCATGCGTGTATTCCATAAGCTAATGGATTACCACTTAAATGAAGCGGAAGAAGGGCGCGCCAAAGAGAGTCTGATGGTGCTGCGTGACATGGTTGGCGAGAAGGTGCGTAGTAAGCCTCGTTATAGCTGCCAGAAATGTGGTTTTACCGCATACACCCTCTACTGGCATTGTCCGTCTTGTCGTGCCTGGTCAACTATTAAACCGATTCGCGGTCTTGATGGCCTGTAATTTTTAAAAAAATCCGACTTTAGTTACAACATACTAGTTATTGATGTCCCATTGTGCTCCGGCAACGACGGAGCAGAAAAAGCCTGCTAGGGGAACAATCGCAACTGTTAATTTTTTATTTCCACGGGTAGAATGCTCGCCGTTTACCTGTTTCGCGCCACTTCCGGTGCCCATCATCAAGAAGGTCTGGTCATGACGTTAACTGCTTCATCTTCTTCCCGCGCTGTTACGAATTCTCCTGTGGTTGTTGCCCTTGATTATCATAATTGTGATGACGCGCTGTCCTTTGTCGACAAGATCGACCCACGCGATTGTCGTCTGAAGGTCGGTAAAGAGATGTTTACATTGTTTGGGCCACAGTTTGTGCGCGAACTTCAACAGCGTGGTTTTGATATCTTTCTTGACCTGAAATTCCACGATATCCCCAACACTGCAGCGCACGCTGTCGCTGCTGCAGCTGACTTAGGCGTGTGGATGGTGAATGCTCATGCCTCCGGTGGGGCGCGTATGATGACCGCAGCGCGTGAGGCACTGGTTCCGTTTGGCAAAGATGCACCGCTTTTGATTGCTGTGACAGTGTTGACCAGCATGGAAGCCAGCGACCTGGCCGATCTTGGCGTGACACTGTCACCTGCAGATTATGCAGAACGTCTGGCAGCACTGACGCAAAAATGTGGCCTTGATGGTGTGGTGTGTTCTGCTCAGGAAGCTGTGCGCTTTAAACAGGTATTCGGTCAGGAGTTCAAACTGGTTACACCGGGCATCCGTCCGCAGGGGAGTGAAGCTGGTGACCAGCGCCGCATTATGACGCCAGAACAGGCGTTGGCGGCTGGTGTTGATTATATGGTGATTGGTCGCCCGGTAACGCAATCGGTAGATCCAGCGCAGACACTGAAAGCGATCAACGCCTCTTTACAGCGGAGTGCATGATGAGTGATTCCAACAGCCGTCTGGTCTACTCAACGGAAACCGGGCGTATTGATGAGCCCAAAGCGGCCCCAGTACGCCCTAAAGGCGATGGAGCGGTGCGTATTCAGCGTCAGACCAGTGGACGTAAAGGTAAGGGCGTTTGCCTGATTACCGGTATCGATCTCGATGATGCCGAACTGACAAAACTTGCAGCGGAACTGAAGAAAAAATGCGGCTGCGGCGGAGCAGTTAAAGATGGAGTTATTGAAATCCAGGGCGATAAGCGTGATTTATTAAAATCACTACTTGAAGCGAAAGGGATGAAGGTAAAACTCGCAGGCGGTTAACATAAAAAGCCACGGATATATCCGTGGCTTTCGAATATTTTACTGTGTGTATTATTCAGTTATTTCGTACTGAACAGAATCAAGCGTATTATAATTGCGAGTCGATAATCGACATTTATTTACGATTATTTACCGACCTGGTGACTAATAACACCACCGACAGCTGCACCACCTAATGTACCCAACGTACTGCCATCGGTCAGTACTGCACCGCCTAATGCCCCTGCACCCGCGCCGATTGCGGTGTTGCGGTCCCGTTTAGACCAGTTAGAACAGGCACTCAGAGACATTGCCAAAGTAATTGCCAGAACAGCCGCGGTCATTTTTTTGCTCGTTACAAACATAATACTCTCTCCTGAATTTATGATTCACGGAAGTAAGCTCTCTATAACTATAATAGCTAAGAATAAGCCTGGTGAAATTATTCCGTGAAATCTGCTCGCGCGCAGGGTTATATCACGCA
>NZ_JBQZXE010000031.1:0-33275 GCF_053555855.1 Shigella sp. SIG3 | reverse complement strand
CTATTGGGTAATAAAAACCATAGGTTGGATAATTTTTCAATCTTTGATAATTGATTTCCGATTATGAAAAATAAAACTGAGAAGGAGAAAATAATTGAGTAACTAAAAGTACTCAGGCCATAAGTATGCATGAAAATTGATGGTGATATTGATATGTAGCAAAATAGAGAACTGAGTATTAATGAGACAAGTATAGTGCCGCAGATAAACTCTTTGGTCACAAAGGATGCACTGTTTTGACATATTACTTTCTCATTTGCATGAGTTATCTTTGGTGATAATAACATTATTATAATACTGAACAGCATCATAACAAGAAATATAACATTCCAGTTATAATATTCAATAATCAATGCGCCGCCGAGAGGTGCTACTAATGGTATTACTGCGCTTACAGATGATATATCAGAAAGCGCCCGTTTTAGTTTTAATGGAGGGTGATCTTACCCACCAATAGTGGACACAGGACTAAGTGAGTAAACTCTCAACCAGAGGTGACTCATGACAAAACCAGTATCAATCAGCAAGAAGCCCCGTAAACAACATACGCCTGAATTTCGTAACGAAGCCCTGAAACTCGCTGAACGCATCGGTGTGGCCGCCGCAGCCCGTGAACTCAGCCTGTATGAATCTCAGCTTTATGCCTGGCGCAGTAAACAGCAGCAACAAATGAGTTCGTCAGAGCGCGAAAGCGAACTGGCCGCTGAAAATGTCCGCCTTAAACGACAACTGGCGGAGCAGGCTGAGGAACTGTCCATCCTCCAAAAGGCCGCGACATACTTCGCGAAGCGCCTGAAATGAAGTATGTCTTTATCGAAAATCATCGGGCAGAGTTCAGCATCAAAGCGATGTGTCGTGTACTTCGGGTTGCCCGCAGCGGCTGGTATGTCTGGCTCAGGCGTCGTCACCAGATGAGCCTGCGCCAACAGTTTCGGCTCACCTGCGATGCCGCTGTCCATAAGGCATTCTTTGAGGCAAAGCAGCGATACGGTGCTCCCCGCCTTGCTGACGAACTGCCGGAGTTCAATATTAAAACCATTGCCGCCAGCCTGCGTCGTCAGGGGCTGCGGGCGAAAGCCAGCCGGAAGTTCAGCCCGGTCAGCTACCGTGCACATGGCCTGCCCGTATTGGAGAATCTGCTGGAGCAGGACTTCAGCGCCAGTGGCCCGAAACCAGAAGTGGGCGGGTGACATCACGTACTTGCGTACCGATGAGGGCTGGTTGTATCTCGCAGTAGTCATCGACCTGTGGTCACGCGCCGTCATTGGCTGGTCGATGTCACCGCGAATGACAGCACAACTGGCCTGTGATGCACTGCAAATGGCGTTGTGGCGGAGAAGACGCCCGGAAAGCGTCATTGTTCATACGGACCGTGGTGGTCAATACTGTTCAGGGGATTATCAGGCAATGCTGAAGCGACACAACCTGCGTGGCAGTATGAGTGCGAAAGGCTACTGTTATGACAATGCCTGTGTGGAAAGCTTCTTTCATTCGCTGAAGGTGGAATGTATCCACGGGGAACGCTTTAGCAGCCGGGAAATAATGCGGGCAACGGTGTTTAATTATATCGAGTGTGATTACAATCGCTGGCGTCGTCACAGTGCCTGTGGCGGTCTCAGCCCGGAACAATTTGAAAACCATAATCTCGCTTAGGGCCGTGTCCACATTACGTGGGTAGGATCAGTATGGGTCGTCTTGTATTTGTCATACTGCCCAATCTCACCAATCGAAAATGCTCCTTTTGGCAAAGGTTCAAGCAGGTCTCTGGGAATGGAGGTCGCTGGCGTCGGATATAAAAAACCCTCACGGCTTAGCAAGGCTGGCGTCACTATCGGTGTAACAATATCAGGCGTGCCTGCGGAACGGTCCTTACCATGCTGCAGTAACCGGAAATAAACTTTTGGGCGTAAGATGACATTGACAGTTTCGACATCGTCTTTTTCTCCCTTAAAAAATTTATTGACAATCGCTTCGTCAAGACGTCCCGCCGCTATCCCATGCCAGTGAGTGAAATTTTGGGCGTCTTTCCGTTCAAAACAGCCCTTTCCTGACTCAGCATCTGCAAGCGAGTTGCGCCAGTATGAGGCAAACCTTAAAGCATTTTCATCCATTACCAGTCCTGTGACTCAATGAAATCCATTGATTTATCGAATATAAAACCACCGTATGGACAACTATTGTCCATATTAAAAAAGTTGGATGCAATGTTTTGTTTATAATTCGATATCAAATGTACTGGTTGTACGAGGTTCAGAACACAAGCACATTCAACAGTACGTCAGGACTATTGATTTCATAACAGCGAATACAATTTTTTACTGTTTATAATGGCTGCCTGTGTTGGACGGGGATACCAGTTCAACCGAAAACGCCAGAGGAGGGGATTACCCGCTGGCAGGGTAAATCTGTGGTTTTTGATGCCAGCTATAACGTGTTTGACGATAAAGTATTACGAAAGAACTTTAATGAGTTCATGGAGTAATTCGTTAAAGTAATTTACAACGCTATCCTTTTGCAAAGGAAACTTTCAGAAAATAACCCCAGGGTAATCACCTGGGGAAGGAACACAGTGTTATTATTGGATAATAAATTATTACTTGTTTTAAAGTTACACTAATGCAATATCTACTGATACTGGATTCTTGAATGTTTCATCCCTGCTGCGGAAAAGGGCAATATCCAGGGCCAGATATATTCACCGTTCATATTTCTGCATTTCTGTACAATTTCCTCAGAAAGTGTCTTGTCAATTCTTTTCCACAGGTGCTCCTGCTGTCTTAAAATACTTTCGCATATTTCGAAATCATCTTCCTGAATCAGCATTTCGGCGCATTTAATGATTTCTGATCGTTCATGCAGCACGGAGGAATGGTTATAGAGCCAGTTTACAAACAGCAATGCTTCCGGATATTGTCCCCATAATGGTGAGTATGTTGCATAGTAATCTTCTGCCGTATCCAGAGAGCCGGAGAAGTCATGCCACACAGCAAGTGGAAATGGATGCAGATTTCCGCACAGCATTTCTGCGATGTAAGTGTTTGTGGCAAAGCCATGGCGAAAAGCTGTGGCGGCCTTAACATGTTCCCCGTTCAGAAAATGCAGGAGACCGAGTTCATACCAGTAAGGTGAAAATTCATCAGCATGCTCTTTCAGTACACTGAAGGCTCGCTCATGATCGCCGGTGCGTAACAGCTCTGAACCCAACAACCAGCGAGCCCCCTGATTATCTTCAGGATTGTATGCCAGTATTTTATCAGTGAGCATAACCGCATCCTGATGGCGCTGTAAGTGCACATTTGCGAGAATTGCTGCATAAAGCGCGCGCAGATAAGGCCGGTTTTCGGGATGCATCCAGATTATTTCACCACAGAAACTTTCCGGGATGATACGATTACCTGCCGCCAGTCCTTTAAGAGCGGCGTTCAGTGCCTTACGCGGGGCATTCTGTTCCAGAAATGCATATGCCAGATGAGCGTGTATATCAATAAAGTCCGGCTCCCGTTGAGCAAGGCGTCGGAGTTTGTTGATGTAACTCGTCTCGCTGATTTCATCAGCGTCGTATGCATCAAGCACTTCTTCAAACTCCCCCAGCAATGGGCCAAACCAGGTATCCGGAAATACGAAATAACCCTTGTTATCGTGCACTTCAAAGCATAATCTATCGTTCATTTTCTGAGCCTGTAAAACATGTGGTGATATAGTCTGAGAGCATAAAAGTTGAGATTCTGTGTATCAAGTCCTGTCTTGGCACCGAATGAATATTGCTTACGAAGCCCCTTCATGCTTTCCTTGAGAACAATAATTTTATCTTTATGTGAATCTCATTTTTTATAATGATGTCAGATGATTGAAATGCTAAATTATATCTGAATCAACTTTTCCTTTGCTAAAGGTATCGAAATAACTGCAAGGCTGTATTTTGTAATTGCCAATTTAAAAATGTCAATTTGTTTTTAATTATGTTTTTGTAATAAGTTTGAAGACGCAAAAAAATAATATAATAACAAAAATCCTCCAGCCTTGTAGGCCAGAGGATAAAATACTTAATTGAGGAAAACATCAGGGAAAAGTATTTCTGACTTAACTTTCCCGGCTGGAGAGTGAATCAATGTAATCAGCGTACCATTGCATCATTTCACGGCGGCCATCGAGATACAGGGCATGATTATAGGTACCCCTGATGGAATTTTTATCCACATGAGCTAACTGCATTTCAATCAAGGCGGAATTAAAGCCTTGTTCATGCAGAATTGTACTCATGGTGTGTCTGAAACCGTGCCCTGTGAGTCTTCCCTTATATCCAAGTAATTCAATTACTTGGTTAATGCTTTCCTTACTAATTGGTTTGCGGGGATCATTTCTACCGATAAAGACTAGGGGATGATGTTTTGAGATTGGTTCAAGCTGCTTAAATAGCATAATGACCTGCTCAGAGAGCGGCACAATATGAGGTCGCTTCATCTTCATTACTTCTGCCGGGATCTCCCACAATTTTGTCTCAAAATCGATATCTTCCCAGCGTGCAAAACGCAGTTCTTGTGTTCGTACGCCGGTTAACATAATGATCTGAGTAGCTGTCTTAGTGATTATACTTCCGGTATAACCCGCCAGATCGTTGAGGAAGTGGGGAAGTTCATTAGCAGTAAGAAAGGGAAAATGTACTTTTTTCGGTGTAGCTAAAGCACTGGCAAGATCGGGGGCTGGGTTATAGTCTGCCCGGCCAGTAACAATTGCATAGCGGAACACCTCACCACAGCGCTGGCGGACCTTGCGCATTTTCTCCAGAGCTCCACGTTTTTCCATTTTACGCAGTGCTTCCAGTAACTCCATTGGTTTGATTTCGGCAATAGGGCGCTTGCCAATGTAGGGAAAAATGTCTTTTTCAAAGGTATCAATGATTTCATCACGATAGCGTAATGACCACCGATCAGCTTTTAACTGGTGCCATTCGCGAGCAATAGCCTCGAACGTATTTTTCAGACTCATTTGCTGCGCGATTTTTTCTTCCTTTTTTGCCTCCCCTGGATCGCCTCCAGCAGCGAGGAGTTTCCTGGCTTCACTGCGTTTCTCGCGAGCATCGGCTAGCGTTACATCGGGGTATACGCCAATAGAAAGCATCTTTTCTTTACCAGCAAAGCGGTACTTCATGCGCCAGTATTTAGAACCATTAGTGTTAATCAGTAGATACATACCGCCGCCATCAGCAAGCTTATAGGGTTTGTCTTTGGGTTTTGCGGTTTTCACTTTGATATCGGTTAATGCCATGACATCCTCCGGCTTTTGATGAATTCATGTTCCTGAGGGGGATTTCTGCCAGTAACTAACCTGATACCCCCAATACACCCCTTGTATAACAAAGATATTGTTAAAAGCCGTTGTTATGTATCACATTTTTCCTATTATGGGGGTGCTTGTATTTCAATAGGAAATAACACCCCCTAAAGTACCCCCAAAAGAAACTTGATACGGGGTGAAGTAGGTTGACCTCAGGATACAAATAAATACTGATATACAAGGGATTAGAAGAGATTTATTGACATTGGGAGAGTTCAGAAGAGGTAAACTGGCGGAAGATCACAGGAGTCGAACCTGCCCGGGACCGCTGGCGGCCCCAACTGGATTTGAAGTCCAGCCGCCTCACCGGAGACGACGATCTTCCGCGCCTCGATTGCTACATGGAGGCGGGGCGCATTATAGCTACTTCCTTGAGTTTCTACATCCCCCAGATCAGTTTTTTCCGCCTAATAAACGCAGCGTATTATCACGAAAGCATTATAATTTATATAAAACCCATATTTTACAATGATATATGAGCGGAATTAACGCTACCACGATCACATAAAACAAGAATCATAAATTAATAACCAGATATCGGAATATTCGCTCTCACAGGGATGGTTTACAAAATGCGTTATCGGTCTCAGCACCCCTATAGCATCAAGGAAAAGCAGATGAAGAGTGAAGTGTTGTCCGTTAAAGAGAAAATTGGTTATGGCATGGGAGACGCCGCCAGCCACATTATTTTCGATAACGTAATGTTATATATGATGTTCTTTTATACCGATATTTTTGGCATTCCTGCCGGATTTGTCGGAACCATGTTTTTGGTCGCTCGTGCACTGGATGCGATTTCCGATCCTTGCATGGGGTTGTTGGCCGATCGAACGCGCTCTCGCTGGGGTAAATTTCGTCCGTGGGTACTGTTTGGCGCACTGCCATTCGGGATCGTCTGTGTACTGGCCTATAGCACGCCAGATCTCAGTATGAACGGCAAAATGATCTATGCAGCAATTACTTACACCCTAACTTACCTTACTTTATACCGTCGTCAATATCCCTTACTGCGCATTGGGTGGTGTAATCACCAATGACCCGACTCAGCGTATCTCGCTGCAATCCTGGCGTTTTGTGCTGGCGACCGCGGGAGGCATGCTTTCTACTGTTCTGATGATGCCACTGGTTAATTTAATTGGCGGTGATAATAAACCACTCGGTTTCCAGGGCGGTATCGTGGTCCTTTCCGTGGTGGCATTAATGATGCTGGCATTTTGTTTCTTCACCACTAAAGAACGCGTTGAAGCACCACCTACAACAACGTCTATGCGGGAAGATTTACGTGATATCTGGCAAAACGACCAGTGGCGGATTGTCGGTTTACTAACCATTTTCAATATCCTGGCGGTGTGCGTACGCGGTGGGGCGATGATGTATTACGTCACATGGATTTTGGGCACGCCGGAAGTGTTTGTCGCTTTTCTCACCACTTATTGCGTGGGTAACCTGATTGGTTCCGCACTGGCAAAACCTCTGACCGACTGGAAATGTAAAGTCACTATCTTCTGGTGGACGAACGCCCTGCTGGCAGTGATTAGCCTCGCGATGTTCTTTGTTCCCATGCAGGCCAGCATCACTATGTTTGTCTTCATCTTCGTGATTGGTGTGTTGCATCAACTGGTGACACCTATCCAGTGGGTAATGATGTTCGATACCGTCGACTACGGCGAGTGGTGCAATGGTAAACGCCTGACCGGGATCAGTTTTGCTGGCACGCTGTTTGTGCTCAAACTGGGGTTGGCCTTCGGCGGCGCTCTTATCGGCTGGATGCTGGCTTATGGCGGATATGATGCGGCAGAAAAAGCGCAGAACAGCGCCACGATTAGCATCATTATTGCGCTATTCACGATTGTTCCGGCGATCTGTTATTTGCTGAGCGCGATTATCGCTAAACGCTACTACTCACTCACGACGCACAATCTGAAAACCGTTATGGAACAGCTGGCTCAGGGTAAACGCCGTTGCCAGCAACAATTCACCTCTCAAGAAGTGCAGAACTAAGGAACGGCAATGAAAATTAGCGATGGAAACTGGTTGATTCAACCTGGGCTCAATTTGATTCACCCGCTTCAGGTATTCGAGGTTGAACAGCAGGATAATGAAATGGTGGTCTATGCTGCCCCCCGTGATGTGCGTGAACGTACCTGGCAGCTTGATACGCCTTTATTTACGCTGCGCTTTTTCTCCCCACAGGAAGGTATTGTCGGTGTGCGGATTGAGTATTTTCAGGGGGCGCTGAATAACGGTCCTCATTATCCGCTCAATATTTTGCAGGACGTGAAGGTCACAATCGAAAACACAGAACGTTATGCTGAGTTTAAAAGTGGCAACTTAAGCGCGCGTGTCAGCAAAGGTGAGTTCTGGTCACTGGATTTTCTGCGCAACGGCGAACGTATTACCGGTAGTCAGGTGAAAAATAATGGCTACGTGCAGGACACGAATAATCAACGCAATTATATGTTTGAGCGGCTTGATCTTGGCGTTGGCGAAACAGTTTACGGTCTGGGAGAGCGCTTTACTGCCCTGGTGCGCAATGGCCAGACGGTAGAGACCTGGAACCGGGACGGCGGCACAAGTACTGAACAGGCGTATAAAAATATCCCGTTCTACATGACTAACCGTGGTTATGGGGTACTGGTCAATCATCCCCAGTGTGTCTCTTTTGAAGTGGGATCGGAGAAAGTCTCCAAAGTGCAGTTCAGCGTTGAGAGTGAATATCTCGAATACTTTGTTATCGACGGCCCGACGCCGAAAGCGGTACTTGATCGTTATACCCGCTTTACTGGTCGTCCGGCGCTGCCGCCCCCGTGGTCCTTCGGCCTGTGGCTAACCACTTCATTTACCACCAACTACGACGAAGCGACGGTAAACAGCTTTATCGATGGTATGGCGGAACGCAATCTGCCGCTGCATGTTTTCCACTTTGACTGTTTCTGGATGAAAGCCTTCCAGTGGTGCGATTTTGAGTGGGACCCGCTGACTTTCCCTGACCCGGAAGGGATGATCCGCCGCCTGAAAGCGAAAGGGCTGAAAATCTGCGTCTGGATTAACCCCTATATCGGTCAAAAATCCCCCGTCTTTAAAGAGTTACAAGAGAAAGGCTATTTACTCAAACGCCCGGACGGTTCGCTATGGCAGTGGGATAAATGGCAGCCAGGTCTGGCGATTTATGACTTTACCAATCCGGATGCCTGCAAATGGTACGCCGACAAACTGAAAGGTCTGGTCGCGATGGGCGTTGATTGCTTTAAGACCGACTTTGGCGAACGTATCCCAACTGATGTTCAGTGGTTTGACGGTTCCGATCCGCAGAAAATGCATAACCATTATGCGTACATCTACAACGAACTGGTGTGGAACGTGCTCAAGGACACCGTTGGTGAGGAAGAAGCTGTCTTGTTTGCCCGCTCGGCCTCCGTCGGTGCGCAGAAATTCCCGGTACACTGGGGTGGCGATTGTTACGCTAACTACGAATCAATGGCGGAAAGCCTGCGCGGTGGTTTGTCTATTGGCCTTTCAGGTTTTGGCTTCTGGAGCCACGATATCGGCGGCTTTGAAAATACCGCTCCGGCGCACGTTTACAAACGCTGGTGCGCGTTTGGTTTGCTCTCCAGCCATAGCCGTTTACACGGTAGCAAATCTTATCGTGTGCCGTGGGCCTACGATGATGAGTCCTGTGATGTGGTGCGCTTCTTCACGCAACTGAAATGCCGCATGATGCCGTATCTGTATCGTGAAGCTGCGCGTGCGAACGCGCGGGGTACGCCGATGATGCGGGCCATGATGATGGAGTTCCCGGACGATCCGGCTTGTGATTACCTTGACCGTCAATACATGTTAGGCGACAACGTGATGGTTGCGCCGGTGTTCACTGAAGCGGGCGATGTGCAGTTCTACCTGCCGGAAGGTCGCTGGACACACCTGTGGCACAACGATGAACTCGACGGTAGTCGCTGGCATAAACAGCAGCACGGCTTCCTGAGTCTGCCCGTTTATGTGCGTGATAACACTCTACTGGCGCTGGGCAACAACGATCAACGTCCCGATTACGTGTGGCACGAAGGCACGGCATTCCACCTCTTTAATCTGCAAGACGGGCATGAAGCCGTCTGTGAAGTGCCTGCTGCTGACGGATCGGTGATCTTTACTTTAAAAGCAGCACGTACTGGCAACACGATTACTGTGACTGGTGCGGGCGAGGCGAAGAACTGGACGCTGTGCTTGCGCAATGTTGTGAAAGTAAATGGTCTGCAAGGCGGTTCGCAGGCTGAAAGTGAGCAGGGGCTGGTGGTGACGCCTCAAGGGAATGCGCTGACAATTACGTTGTAATCTATTGACGGAATGCCGGGTACGTCTGAGTCGTACCCGGCGAGATTGATGTTTACCGCACCGGCTCCGTCGATGTAACTTCACCGCTGGAAACGACGCCCGCATTCATGGTTTGAGTCACTTGCTGCTTTGCGGCGTTCACGGCATGCAATTGCCCGCTAACCGTAGGTTTCAGCGGGGCATTGGCCTGAATATCTCCACTGGCGGTAAGCTGAATATTGCCGTCGCCAGTCAACTGTAATTCAGGCCATCCCCATTGTTGCAAAATATTCACCGGCACACCGCGTCCATTCAGGCTGATATGGGTCTGACGTTGTGGCGTTTGTGAAACACTTGCGGTGGCTTCCAGAATGCCTTTTTCAGTAAATGCACTCAGTTCGCTGATATTCACCGTGCTGCTGTTGGCGGTCAGCGCCAGCGACGGGCGACGAACATCAACACGATTGAATGTCGCGGCGGCGGCATTCAGATTCGCCGAGCCACTCCAGACGCCCCATTTATGATCGGTAACCAGCGTCAGGTTGGCACCGTAACCATCGAGCGCGGTGAGCTGCCACGGGAAGTCAGGGTCGATATCAATGATCAGATTGCGGCTGGCGCTAAATCTCTTCAGTTGCAGGCTGTTTAACCAACCGGGTGTCGTTTCCATCCACAACTGTTGCCAGTTTTTCGGCAAGGTATATTCCAGCCCGGCAATTGCCGCATCATCAAGGATCAACGTTTTACCGTCACGCAGCCAGTTCCCTGACGTTCTGACCATACCCCCTTCCCAGCGGCTGGTGAACTGGCGCAGCGCTACGCCCTGCGGGGAAAATTCCGCGTTTATAATCGGGTCAAATAAATGCAGCGAACCATAAATGAACTCGCTGGCGTTCATCGACAGTTTGCCTTCCTGTGTCTGCCAGTCATCTTTACTGAAGGTCATGTTGCGCAAGCTGAGATCGAGGTCGGTCACCGCCCAGTCCGGACCTTGCAGACGAGCATCGATGACTTCCAAGCGACCAATCTGCAACGACGGGACAGAGCGTAATGGCGCAAAGAAGTCGGTTAGCGATTTTTCGCTTTGTAGACGGATATCCGCCATGCGCAGATTTTCCACTTGCCAGCTGCCGTCGGCGTTACGCTGCGCGTTTCCGGTTAATGTCCCGCGGGCGATGTCGGCACCCAGGTTAGTCAGCGTAACGCGATCGTTATCAATACTGCCTTCAATCAGTACATTGGTGGCAGGAACATCATTGAGCGAAAGCGATCCGGCACTAAACTGAATCTGCGCCTTCGTACCCAGCACTTTACCGGCTTCTGGTGACCACGGAACCACGCCGCCATTTACCCGCTGCGCGCTCAGTTTCCATTCGCTATTCGGGCTATTAAACGCCATATCACGCAGTTGCAGACGATCGGCTTTGAACGGTAGCGGCGCGGTCTGGTCGGTGAGATTCAGCGTCCCGTTTTCCAGCAGGATGGTATCGACATGGCGTGGTTCGGTCAGTTGGCGACTGCTTAGCGCAATGTCGACACTTTTTGCCACCAGGGGCGCGGGCTGACCATCACGACCAAACGTGACATTCTCCAGCACGATATGAGATGGCGCGGAAAAACGGTGATCCATCGCCCCGAAGGCCAGATGATAGTCGCTATTCTCGGAAACCCATGCGCTGATATGTTCTGCTCCCCAGCGGGTTTGCAGAAGAAAATAGAGGCCAGCGATCACCACTAACAGAGCGATGAGAATGTAGAGAAGCAGCTTCCCAATAAATTTCATGGTCTTCCATCCCGTGAAATGCACATAAGGGAGTTATGCACGATTTACGCGCAATCCTCAAGGCGGGAATGGTGAAAGAGGTGAGACTGCGGCGGTAATTATCTTACCGCCGCCAGTGAATTACTGTTTTTCTGGTGGGAAAATCAGATTCAGCACGATGGCAGTAATACCGCCCGCGGCGATCCCGGAGGAGAGCAGGTTTTTCAGCCATTCAGGGGCAAACTGCAAAATCAGCGGCTGCTGAGACACGCCCAGACCAACCGCCAGCGACAACGCGATAATCAGAATCGCCCGACGGTTCAGCGGCTCACGAGAAACGATACGCACACCGGAGGCGGCGATGGTGCCAAACATTACAAGCGTTGCGCCGCCCAGAACCGGTTCTGGAATGTGTTGTACAAAATCGCTCACTGCCGGGAACAGACCCAGCACGATCAACATCAGCGCGACGACAAAACCGACATAGCGGCTGGCAACACCAGTCAACTGGATCACTCCGTTGTTTTGCCCGAAGCAGGAGTTCGGGAAGGTGTTAAACACCGCCGAAACAAACGAGTTCAGGCCGTTTGCCAGCACGCCGCCTTTCAGGCGTTTCATGTACAGCGGACCGGACACTGGCTGTTCGGAAACGTCAGAGGTCGCCGTGATATCGCCAATGGTTTCCAGCGAAGTGATCATAAAGACCAGCATCAGCGGCAGCAGCAGACTCCATTCAATGCCAAGACCGTAATAGAGCGGCGTTGGCACCATAATCAGTTCTTGCGTCATCGGTTCGTTGCTTTCTGGCAACATGCCCATAAACCACGCCAGCGCATATCCGGCCGCCATCGCAATTACCAGTGAGGCCACGCGTAAGTAAGGGTTACGTTGACGGTTAAGCAGGATAATTAAGGCTAAAACCACGCCTGCCAGCAGCAGATTTTTCGGTGCGCCGAAGGTGTTATCGCTCATGGCTGCGTAACCGCCGCCAATGGAGGTCAGCCCCACCTGAATTAGCGACAGGCCGATAATCATCACCACAACGCCAGAAACCAGCGGCGTAATAATGCGGCGCGCCAGATGCAGAACGCGGGAGATCACCATCTCGGTGCAACTTGCCAGCATCAACGTGCCGAACAAAGCCGCCATCATGGTAGGAACATCAGCACCACCGGTTTTCAGCGCGGTACCGCCCATAATCAGCGGGGCAACAAAGTTGAAGCTGGTGCCCTGAATAGACAACAGCCCGGAGCCAACCGGACCCCAGGCCTTAATTTGAATAATCGATGCCACACCGGAGGCAAACAGCGACATACTAATAATGTGTTGCGTGTCTTGTGCCGGTAAACCCAGCGCCTGGCAGATTAATAGCGCTGGCGTGATCACCGCAACGAACATCGCCAGCAGATGCTGACAGGCGGCAAACAGGGTTTGAGGAAGCGGCGGACGATCTTCAAGACGGTAAATCAGTTCGCTGTTTTGAGTCTGCGCAACCGGTTGCGCATTTTCTGACTCGAGGGTGGAAACAGACATTGAAAACAATCCCGTGGTAGCAAAGCGGGCATTTTAGCTGACCGAAAGAGAAAAGCAAACGTTTGCCACATCCTCATCTAAATATTTAAATGAGATAAATGCACTTTTTTATATAACTTTTGGTATTTTTCTGCTTAAAATCCATGCCATTTGTTCATTAACAGCTGAGAATTTGACCCAGGAAAGCATAACTCGATACCCGTCATAGTTCATGAAGTTGCCACTGCGCGATGAAGTATGACGAGTATGAAAGAGTGATGCGGATACAAAGGAGTAACTATGTTTCATCTCGATACTTTAGCAACGCTTGTTGCCGCAACGCTGACGTTGCTGCTCGGGCGTAAGTTGGTCCATTCCGTCTCCTTTTTGAAGAAATACACCATACCGGAACCTGTTGCGGGTGGTTTGTTGGTGGCGCTGGCGCTACTAGTACTGAAAAAAAGCATGGGCTGGGAAGTCAACTTTGATATGTCCCTGCGCGATCCGTTAATGCTGGCTTTCTTCGCCACCATTGGCCTGAACGCCAACATTGCCAGTTTGCGTGCCGGTGGGCGTGTGGTTGGCATCTTCTTGATTGTGGTTGTTGGTCTGTTGGTGATGCAAAATGCCATTGGCATTGGTATGGCTAGCCTGTTAGGGCTTGATCCGCTGATGGGGCTGTTGGCCGGTTCTATTACGCTTTCCGGCGGTCACGGTACGGGCGCTGCGTGGAGTAAATTGTTCATTGAACGTTATGGCTTCACCAATGCGACGGAAGTGGCTATGGCCTGTGCAACGTTCGGTCTGGTGCTGGGCGGCTTGATTGGCGGTCCGGTGGCGCGCTATCTGGTGAAACACTCCACCACGCCGAACGGTATTCCGGATGACCAGGAAGTCCCGACGGCGTTTGAAAAGCCGGATGTGGGACGCATGATCACCTCGTTGGTGCTGATTGAAACTATCGCGCTGATTGCTATCTGCCTGACGGTGGGGAAAATTGTTGCGCAACTTTTGGCTGGCACTGCTTTTGAACTGCCGACCTTCGTCTGTGTACTGTTTGTTGGCGTGATTCTGAGCAACGGTCTGTCAATAATGGGCTTTTACCGCGTCTTTGAGCGTGCGGTATCCGTGCTGGGTAACGTAAGCTTGTCGTTGTTCCTGGCGATGGCGTTGATGGGGCTGAAACTGTGGGAGCTGGCTTCGCTGGCACTGCCGATGCTGGCGATTCTGGTGGTACAGACCATCTTCATGGCGTTGTATGCCATCTTCGTTACCTGGCGCATGATGGGCAAAAACTACGATGCGGCAGTGCTGGCTGCGGGTCACTGTGGTTTTGGCCTCGGTGCAACGCCAACGGCAATCGCCAACATGCAGGCGATCACTGAACGCTTTGGCCCGTCGCACATGGCGTTTTTGGTGGTGCCGATGGTCGGTGCGTTCTTTATCGATATCGTCAATGCGCTGGTGATTAAGCTGTATTTAATGTTGCCGATTTTTGCCGGTTAACCGATGAAGCGGCGGTCTTCTCACCGCCGCCTTTTACGCATTCGAGTAACGTTCTGTCTCCGGCATCCAGCGTTCTATCAAGGCTTTTGCCTGTTGTGGGTAACGTTCGTGAATATGTCGCGCCAGGCGCTGAACTTCCGGGATCATCGCCTGATCGCGCAGTAAATCCGCCACTTTAAATTCAGCATTACCCGTCTGACGCGTGCCTAACAATTCGCCAGGGCCGCGAATCTCCAGATCTTTTTGCGCAATCACAAAACCGTCGTTACTGTCGCGCAGCACTTGCAGGCGAATTTGCGCCGTTTTAGAAAGCGGCGTTTTGTAGAGCAGCACGCAGTGAGAAGCCACCGCGCCACGACCTACGCGCCCACGCAGCTGGTGTAACTGCGCCAGACCCAGACGCTCAGGGTTTTCGATAATCATCAGGCTGGCGTTAGGCACATCAACACCGACTTCAATAACGGTAGTGGCAACCAGCAGATGTAGCTCACCTTGTTTAAACGACGCCATCACCGCCTGTTTCTCGGCTGGTTTCATCCGCCCGTGTACCAGGCCAACATTCAATTCTGGTAGCGCCAGTTTCAACTCTTCCCAGGTAGCTTCCGCCGCCTGCGCTTCCAGTAACTCTGACTCTTCAATCAACGTACAAACCCAGTACGCCTGACGACCTTCAGTTATGCAGGCGTGGCGCACGCGGTCAATGATGTCGGTACGGCGGGTATCAGGAATAGCGACCGTAGTCACTGGCGTGCGGCCTGGCGGCAGCTCATCTATCACCGAGGTATCGAGATCGGCATACGCCGTCATTGCCAGCGTGCGGGGGATCGGCGTGGCGGTCATGATCAACTGATGCGGATGGAAGCCCTGCTGCTGGCCTTTCTCCCACAATGCCAGACGCTGATGCACGCCAAAACGATGCTGTTCGTCGATAATCACCAGCGCCAGGCCGTTAAACTGCACCTGTTCCTGGAAGATGGCGTGTGTACCGACAATCATCTGCACCTGACCGCTGGCGATGGCTTCCTGCTGAGACAGTCGCGCTTTGCCTTTCTGCTTACCGGCGAGCCAGCCCACTTCGATACCGAGCGGTGCAAACCAGTTGCGGAAGTTATTGGCGTGCTGCTCGGCGAGTAATTCGGTTGGTGCCATCAGTGCCACCTGTTTGCCGTGGGCAATCGCACGCAGCGCGGCGAGGGCGGCGACCAGCGTTTTACCGGAACCTACATCGCCCTGTACCAGGCGCATCATCGGCACATCCAGCGCCATATCATGCTCGATCTCCGCCACTACGCGTGCCTGTGCGCCCGTTGGCTTGAACGGTAAGGCGGCGAGGAGTTTATTTTTCAGCGTGTCATTGGCGCTCAGCGGCTGGGCATGAAAACGCTGTGCTCCGGCACGTAAGGCTAACATGCTGAGGTTGTGCGCCAGCAGTTCTTCCAGAATCAGACGACGTTGCGCCGGATGCTGCCCGGTTTCCAGATCGCTAAGCTGTAGCGTCGGTGGCGGGCGGTGCAAAGTGCGCAACGCTTCCGGTAGCGTCATCATTCCTTGTGACAGTTCCGGCGGCAGGAGTTCTTCAATGGCGCAGGTGTCGAGCAGATCCAGCGCCTGGTCGGTTAATTTACGCAGCGTGGCCTGCTTTACGCCTTCCGTTGTTGGATAAACCGGCGTGAGCGTTTCCTGTAATTCTGGCGTGCTGAGATCGCCCTGCACGCGGTATTCCGGGTGGATCATCTCCGCACCATATTTACCGCGCTTTGCTTCGCCATAAGCCAGTACACGGCGGCCCGTCGCCAGGCTATTTTTCATTGCCGCGCTGAAATTGAAAAAGCGCATGGTGAGGATGCCGGAACCGTCGCTGATCTGGCAGGTCATCATCCGCCGACCGCCGAAGGAGATATTGCAGTTCAGCACTTCGCCTTCCACCGTGGCATAAACGCCCGGCAGTAGTTCTCCGATGGGGTAGAGATGGGTGCGATCTTCGTAGCGCAGGGGAAGGTGTAAGAGTAGATCCTGCACGGTATGCAGGTTGATTTTCGCCAGTTTGTTACTAAGTGCTGCGCCAACGCCCGTTAGGGAACTGAGTGGGACAGCATCTAACAGGCGACCTTTCATGGCACTTACCCTGCAGCCTGCATAGTAGCCCACCAGTCGGCATCAGCTTCGATCTCGCCTTGCTGATTGACGTGGGGATAAGGCAGGCCTTTGCGTTTTGCGACTTTCGCCAGCACCGGATAGCCGCCTTCAAACAACAGGCGTTGTTGCTCTGCTTCCGGCAACATGCTGTTTTCACGCAGGTACATGCCTGCATTTTGCCGCTGACGCTGGGCTTCGTAAAGAATGAGGGCTGAGGCAACGGAAACATTCAGCGACTGCACCATGCCGATCATCGGAATGATGATGTCCTGATCCGCCAGGGCCAATGCTTCCTGCGTGATGCCCGTTTTCTCCTGTCCCATCAAAATGCAGGTCGGGCGAGTGTAATCAATTTCGCGGAAATCGACAGCATTATCAGAAAGATGGGTTGCCAGAATCTGCATGCCCTGGCCTTTGAGATGAGCGACGGCATCGCCAATGGTGCGGTGTGTTTTCACCTGTACCCAGCTGTTACTACCCGCCGCTGCCGAAGCCATGGTGCGCATGCGGCTACCAGGCCAGACGGCGTGAACTTCATGTACGCCAACGGCATCTGCGGTACGAATAATCGCAGAAACGTTATGAGGTTTGTGGACCTGCTCCATGCAGACGGTCAGATCAGGCTGCCGCCTGGCGAGCATTTCGCAGATGCGTGCATAACGTGTTGGGTTCATAAAACATTAATTTCGGTTTCGGGTGACTTTAATCACGTCTGGCATCACGCGGATTTTGCGCATGATATTCGCCAGATGCACACGGTCACGAGCGGTCAGACGAATAAAGGCGCTGTAGACGCGACCATCTTTCTCTTCCGTATTCAAACTTTGAATATTCGAAGTCGTGGTGTTAATTGCCGCCGTCAGGTTTGCCAGCGCGCCCTGATGATTGAACATCTCCACCTTGATTTCGGTGATGAACTCCTGCGCCGTCTCTTTATCCCATTCCACAGCCATAAACTTCTCTGGCTCTTTCTGGTAGCCACGGATATTACGGCAGGATTCATGGTGGATCACCAGACCTTTACCGGGGCTGACGTGGGCGATAATCGGGTCGCCAGGAATAGGGCGGCAGCATTTCGCAAAGGTGATCAGCACGCCATCGGCACCTTTAATGGGCAGATGTCCGTGGCTTTGGGTTGCCGGTGGAATGGAGGCGTCCCCATGTTGCAGATTTTTCGCGACCACCACGCTCATTGCGTTACCAAGTCCGATTTCTGCCAGCAGATCGTCAAGCGTTGCCAGCTTCATGCGATCCAGCTCGCGCTGAATATTTTCCTGCGGGATTTCATTCAGCTTACGGCTACCACCCAAAGCATGGTTGAGCAGACGACGGCCCAGGCTTACAGAATCATCACGCTTGAGGTTTTTCAGCAACTGACGAATTTTGGCGCGCGCTTTTGAGCTAACGACAAAGTTCAGCCACGCGGCATTCGGGCGAGCGCCCGGTGCGGTAATGATTTCAACGGTTTGACCGCTGGTAAGCGGCTGCGACAGCGGGTAAGGCTGGCGGTCAACGCGTGCGCCCACGCAGGCATGACCGATATCGGTATGCACTGCATAAGCGAAGTCGACGGGCGTTGCACCGGCAGGCAGCTCGACAATTCGCCCTTCCGGTGTGAAAACGTAAATCTCATCCGGGAAGAGATCGGATTTAACGCTCTCGATAAATTCAAACGAACTACCGGCGCTCTGTTGCAGCTCCAGCAGGCTTTGCATCCAGCGCTGGGCGCGGATTTGCGCGGTGGTGCTGGTTTCGCCGTGCTCTTTATAAGCCCAGTGCGCGGCAACACCCATCTCCGCCATCTGATCCATATCTTCGGTACGGATCTGGACCTCAACCGGCACACCGTGCGGGCCGATCATCGAGGTGTGCAAAGACTGATAGCCGTTCGCTTTTGGAATGGCGATGTAGTCTTTCACGCGACCCGGACGCGGCTTGTACAGGCTATGCATTTGCCCGAGCACGCGATAACAGGTGTCGGAATCATTGACGATCACGCGGAAAGCGTAGATGTCCATGATTGAGTGAAAACGCTGCTCTTTGAGCACCATTTTGCAGTAAATCGAATAAAGATGCTTCTCGCGACCACTGACGCGGCAGGGAATTCCCGCTTCCTGCAAACGCCCTTCGATTTCCGAGAGGATTTTTTGGATCATCTCTTTACGGTTGCCGCGCGCGGCTTTCACCACTTCTTTGATTACGCGATAACGGTTGGGATACAGCGCCTCAAAACCCAGCTCTTCGAGTTCGGTTTTAATGTGGTGGATACCTAAACGGTGCGCCAGCGGGCTGTAAATTTCGAGAGTTTCACGGGCGATGCGGCGACGTTTGTCCGGGCGAAGTGAGCCCAGCGTGCGCATGTTGTGGGTACGGTCGGCAAGTTTGATGAGGATGACGCGGATATCCTGCACCATCGCCATAATCATCTTGCGAAAGTTTTCGGCCTGCGCCTCTTTCTTATCGCGGAACTTGAGTTTATCAAGTTTCGACACCCCCTCTACCAGCTCGGCGACGCTTTTACCAAAAAGCTGTTCCATATCCTGGTAGGTGGCGGGAGTATCTTCAATCACGTCATGCAGCAGCGCCGCCATCAGCGTTTCATAGTCGAGTTTCATCTCGGCCAGAATGCAGGCAACCGCTACCGGGTGCGTGATATAGGGTTCACCGCTTGAACGTGTTTGCCCCTCGTGAGCATCACGTGCAACGAGATACGCCTGCCGCAGACGCTTGATTTGGTCTTCCGGCAGGTAGGTTTGAATCAGTTGATTCAGGCTTTCAAACAGATACAAGGGCGACCCGCTTTGTGATTAACGACGACCTTCAGCAATAGCGGTAACGGCTTGTAATTCAGCGGCTTCCTGCTCTTGCTGTTCCTGGCGTTCGCGAACGTCGAGGATCTGGTTGTTGATCAGACCTTCTTCGATTTCGCGCAGCGCGATTACAGTGGTTTTATCGTTTTCTTCCGGTACCAGCGGATCCTTTCCGCCTACCTGCATCTGACGAGCGCGACGCGCGGCGACCAGTACCAGGTCAAAACGGTTACCAATTTTCTCTACAGCGTCCTGAACAGTTACGCGTGCCATACTTAAAAAGCTCCACAGGTGAAGAAATGACTGGGCATGATACTGAAATCAGGTTCAGTCTGCCAACAATTTGCTGATTAAAGCGTCATGACGCTGCTTTTGGCGGCTCATGCGCAGACGTTCGGCGCGAATAATGGTCTTCAAATCGGTCAACGCGGTATCGAAGTCATCATTCACAATCAGATAATCATATTCGGCGTAATGGCTCATTTCTGCAACAGCTTGCGCCATACGCTTTGCAATGACCTCTTCGCTGTCCTGACCGCGACCGCGTAGACGGCGGTCCAGTTCAATTTTGGACGGCGGTAAAATAAAGATACTCCGCGCGTGCGGCATCTTCTGGCGAATTTGCTGCGCGCCCTGCCAGTCGATATCGAGAAAAACATCGACACCGGTCGCCAGTACTTGCTCAATGGCCTCACGCGAAGTGCCATAGTAATTACCAAAAACTTCTGCGTGTTCGAGGAACGCATCTCTGCTAATCATTTCTTTAAATTCATCATGATTAACAAAGAAATAATGTTCACCGTGGACTTCACCAGGACGCGGTTGGCGTGTGGTGTGTGAAACAGAAACCTGGGTGTCATACAACGGTTGGGTTTTTAATAAAGCCTGAATCAGGCTGGATTTACCCGCGCCACTGGGGGCAGAAACAATATAAAGCGTGCCTTGAGCCATGAGTATCTTTCGTATGTGATTAGCGAAATAAAGCCTACATACGAGCTTATTATACACGGCGCGGCCATGTGACGTAGCCCTTGCTCACACTTTTTGCGCAAAGTTGTTGCGTTTTGCGTAGCTGTTTCCGCATTTGCCTGTGATTTACTGCAATAAAGACGATTCTCAGGAAGCGTCCTCGCAGACTCCGTTTTTGCCACTCGGCTTTGCCTTCACCACGTTGTATATCTGCCAGCCTGACTACAGCGGAGGTGAAGATGAAAGTATGGATGGCGATATTAATAAGTATCTTGTGCTGGCAATCATCTGTGTGGGCGGTCTGTCCGGCCTGGTCGCCAGCCAGAGCACAGGAAGAAATTTCCCGCCTGCAACAGCAAATAAAACAGTGGGACGATGACTACTGGAAGGAAAAAGTGAGGTGGAAGACGGTGTTTACGATCAGTTAAGCGCCCGTCTTACGCAGTGGCAACGCTGCTTTGTGAGCGAGCCCCGCGACGTGATGATGCCGCCTTTAAATGGTGCGGTTATGCATCCGGTTGCCCATACGGGTGTACGCAAAATGGCGGATAAAAACGCATTAAGTCTGTGGATGCGAGAACGTAGTGATCTTTGGGTGCAGCCAAAAGTTGATGGCGTTGCGGTAACCCTGGTTTATCGGGACGGGAAACTGAACAAAGCAATCAGTCGCGGTAATGGCCTGAAAGGCGAGGACTGGACGCAGAAAGTTAGCTTAATTTCCGCTGTGCCGCAAACCGTTAGCGGGCCTTTAGCCAATAGTACGCTTCAGGGGGAAATATTTCTCCAGCGCGAGGGGCATATCCAACAACAAATGGGGGGAATAAATGCCCGCGCAAAAGTTGCTGGCCTGATGATGCGCCAGGGGAATAGCGACACGCTAAACTCACTGGCTGTTTTTGTCTGGGCATGGCCGGATGGACCGCAGTTAATGACCGATCGTTTAAAGGAGCTGGCTACCGCAGGTTTTACTCTAACGCAGAGGTATACCCGTGCGGTTAAAAATGCTGATGAGGTTGCGCGCGTACGCAATGAGTGGTGGAAAGCGAAATTACCCTTCGTCACCGATGGCGTGGTTGTGCGAGGGGCTAAGGAACCCGAATCCCGTCATTGGCTACCGGGCCAGGCGGAGTGGCTGGTGGCCTGGAAATATCAACCTGTAGCTCAGGTTGCCGAAGTGAAGGCGATTCAGTTTGCGGTGGGTAAGAGCGGTAAAATATCGGTGGTTGCGTCACTCGCACCTGTCATGCTGGATGATAAAAAAGTCCAGCGGGTGAATATTGGTTCCGTCAGGCGCTGGCAGGAGTGGGATATTGCGCCTGGTGATCAGATCCTCGTCAGCCTTGGCGGTCAGGGTATTCCTCGCATTGATGATGTGGTCTGGCGCGGTGCAGAACGTACAAAACCGACACCACCAGAAAACCGCTTTAACTCGTTGACCTGCTACTTTGCTTCTGATGTTTGTCAGGAACAGTTCATTTCACGCTTAGTCTGGCTGGGGTCAAAACAGGTTCTCGGGCTGGATGGCATTGGTGAGGCCGGTTGGCGCGCGCTGCATCAGACTCATCGCTTTGAGCATATCTTTTCCTGGCTTTTATTAACGCCAGAGCAATTACAGAACACGCCGGGGATCGCGAAAAGTAAAAGTGCGCAGTTATGGCATCAGTTTAATCTGGCTCGTAACCAGCCTTTTACTCGCTGGGTGATGGCAATGGGAATACCGCTAACCCGGGCGGCGCTTAATGCCAGTGATGAACGATCCTGGTCGCAACTTTTATTTAGCACGGAGCAGTTCTGGCAGCAGCTGCCGGGGACTGGATCTGGGCGCGCCAGACAGGTTATTGAATGGAAGGAAAATGCGCAAATCAAGAAGCTGGGCAGTTGGCTGGCTGCCCAGCAGATCACAGGTTTTGAACCTTAGTGACCTTCGTGGCTGTAGTAAAAGACCGGTAATCCCAGCTTAAGACGTAGCGCCAGTAAACGAGCAAAAAAGCCGAATACCAGGGTGGAGATAATCACCACATCATGGTTAGAAACATAGTGTTGCAGCGCGATGTACAGCACGGCGGAGGCAAATGAGACACCGGCATACAACTCTTTTTGAAAGACCAGCGGAATGCGTTTACAGAACATATCGCGCAAAACGCCGCCAAATACACCGGTGGTTACCGCCGCGACAACGGCAATAATTGGGCCGTGCCCCATATCCAGTGCAACCTGTGCGCCGATGATAGAAAAGACCACCAGTCCGAGCGCATCGAGCACCAGAAACACTTTGCGCAGGTAAGGCATTACAGGAGCAACGATAGTGGTGAGTACTGCGGCGGTAGCGACGATAATCACATATTCCGGGTGTTTGACCCAGCCGAGCGGATAGTGGCCCAGCAGAATATCGCGCACTGACCCTCCGCCAATTGCGGTGGCGGTTGCAATAATAATTACGCCAAATGTATCCATGCGCCGTCGCCCGGCCGCCAGCGCCCCCGTCATGGCTTCGGCAGTAATGCCAACCAAATACAAAATGTGTAACAGCATGGTTCTCTCCCTAAAAATCTGTCTGGCAGGGTAGCGATTTGTGCGCAT
This sequence comes from Shigella sp. SIG3, assembly GCF_053555855.1. NCBI lineage: Bacteria > Pseudomonadati > Pseudomonadota > Gammaproteobacteria > Enterobacterales > Enterobacteriaceae > Shigella > Shigella sp. SIG3. Next base: position 10,358 of record NZ_JBQZXE010000031.1, on the reverse strand, counting down.
TGTCACGATTGATATTTTTTAAGGTGAGAGGAAATTGATAACTTTTAGTTATGTGAAATCGCTATTTTCTGTAGCGTAGATGCATTCTTCTGACTTCTTGTCTGAGAAAATGCATAAGAAAAAATAGGTTAAAACTGAGGGGGGAAAAGAAAGGTGCAATGTTTAGCCATTGTGTTCACTGCACCTGGACCTTGGCTTACGCATCGGGTGTCTCAATCAACAAAAAGAGTTTTTCGTTTCTGCTATTTCTTCTCTGTAATTTTTACACTGTTTTCCAACTGCTTGATGCTGACCTGCGGGGTCGGCAACTCCTCAGGCATGGTTCCGCCAAGTTCCTGAATGGTTTGCCTCACCTTGCTACCCACGTCAAAGTGTGTGGTATTAGCTTGCTGTTTTGAATTCACGCTATCCCGCTTGAGTTTTTCTTCTGTTTGGGTAGCTCGAAAGAGATTAGCCGCCAGTTCTGTTGAACCCATATGATCCAGGATCTTCTGACTCTTTTTCAGCCCCTTCAGTTGGTGGATGGCTTTCTGATCTAATCCACCATACAGCCCCTGGTAACCATGATTCTGAAATATGGCGAAATCAGTAGCTGTCGCTACCCCAGCTTGCTGTGCTGCCTCAACCAATTGTTTGTTATGTTCTTTCAACTCATTTCTCAGAAACAGACGCTTTTCGTCTTCACGAAGTTGCTTAAATGCTTCATCGTCAGCAAGCTCCTGCCGTCGGGTCTGGATAGTAAAATAAGTCTGCCCTGCCGCAATGACCGGTTTCGCGGGGTCGCCGTTTTGTACTACCAGGTAACAGGCATAGCGGGAGAGTACGATGTCTTTTAATGCTCTTTTGGCATTTGAGCCAATTTTGACCATATCGAGGATCTCCTCGAAATGGTCATCAATTGTGTGACCACTGTTCTCACAGGCCTCTTTGGCGCGCGTTAATACAGGTATAAAGTGACGATACTCTGAATAACCCAGTAGTTTCCCAAGTTGTCTTGCTGACCATTGTTCTGCTCCGTTTGCATTAATCAGTTTTATCTCTTCAAAAGGTTGATGATGTTCGTTCATTGCCCACTCCATGTGATATCGATTGCAAAGAAAGTAAATCTGTAACTGTATTTATATACAGTTGTGAGTATCTCACGTTCTCAGTGTGCTGGGCAAAAAAACATCGCAAAATCTGGAGCAGGCACGCAAAACAGAATTGAAGTTGCGGGGAAGAAAAATGCCGCTCTGTTTGAGTGGGCGGCATTTGTGAAGGCTGAAAAGTCAGAATTGGTGTTACGAGTTACTCAATATTCTGAATCTGCTCGCGCATCTGCTCAATCAACACTTTCAGCTCGATGGCGGAGTTTGTCACTTCGGCATTGATAGATTTCGACGCAAGAGTGTTCGACTCACGGTTGAACTCCTGCATCATAAAGTCCAGACGACGACCAACCGCTTCTTTTTTCTTCAGAATGTTGTACGTCTCTTTAACATGCGCTTCGAGGCGGTCCAGCTCTTCGGCAACGTCAATTCGTTGTGCCAGCAGAACCAACTCCTGCTCCAGACGGTTGTTTTCCAACTGAACCTGAGCATCTTCCAGCTTCGCGACCAGACGCTCACGCTGCCATTGCAGAATTTCCGGCATATGGGCGCGGACTTTGACCACTTCGGCGGTGACGCCTTCCAGACGCTGCTCGATCAATGCTTTCAGTGCCTGACCTTCGGTTTCGCGCGCGACGATAAAGTCGTCCAGCGTACCATCCAACGCCGCGAGAATTTCAGCGGCAATCGCGTCGAGATCCTGCTCCTGGGCTGCCATCACGCCCGGCCAGCGTAGAATATCAACCGGGTTGATTTCCCCTTCGTCACTCTGCATTTTTACCCAGTTCGCGGCAGTTACCAGCTGTTTAGCCAGTTTTTCATTGAGGATCAGCTCACCTTGTGCGCTAACATCTGGCTCATAGCGCAGGGTACATTCCACTTTACCGCGCGTCAGGCGAGAACGAATACGCTCGCGAACGACAGGTTCAAGGCTACGGAACTGCTCCGGCAGACGAAAGTAAGTTTCCAGATAACGCTGGTTTACCGAGCGCATTTCCCAGGTTGCGCTCCCCCATTCACCCTTGATTTCACGCCGGGCGTAGGCGGTCATACTGCGGATCATAGACGTTCCTGTTTATAAAAGGAGAGGTGGAAGGATTATAGCCATCGATGCCTTGTCAGGATAGGAATAACCGCCGGAAGTCCGTATAATGCGCAGCCACATTTGTTTCAAGCCGGAGATTTCAATATGCGTCCAGCAGGCCGTAGCAATAATCAGGTGCGTCCCGTTACCCTGACTCGTAACTATACAAAACATGCAGAAGGCTCGGTGCTGGTCGAATTTGGCGATACCAAAGTATTGTGTACCGCCTCTATTGAAGAAGGCGTGCCGCGCTTCCTGAAAGGTCAGGGCCAGGGCTGGATCACCGCAGAGTACGGCATGCTGCCACGTTCTACCCACACCCGTAACGCTCGTGAAGCGGCGAAAGGTAAGCAGGGTGGACGCACAATGGAAATCCAGCGTCTGATCGCCCGTGCTCTTCGCGCGGCAGTAGATTTGAAAGCGCTGGGTGAGTTCACCATTACGCTGGACTGCGACGTGCTTCAGGCTGATGGTGGCACTCGTACCGCGTCGATTACGGGTGCCTGCGTGGCGCTGGCAGATGCGCTACAGAAGCTGGTGGAAAACGGCAAGCTGAAAACCAACCCGATGAAAGGGATGGTAGCCGCAGTTTCTGTCGGTATTGTAAACGGTGAAGCAATTTGCGATCTGGAATACGTTGAAGACTCAGCCGCAGAGACCGACATGAACGTAGTGATGACCGAAGACGGGCGCATCATTGAAGTGCAGGGGACGGCAGAAGGCGAGCCGTTCACCCATGAAGAGCTACTCACCTTGTTGGCGCTGGCCCGAGGGGGAATCGAATCCATTGTAGCGACGCAGAAGGCGGCGCTGGCAAACTGATTTTTAAGGCGACTGATGAGTCGCCTTTTTTTTGTCTGTAGAAAAGTAAGATGAGGAGCGAAGGCATGAAACCATATCAGCGCCAGTTTATTGAATTTGCGCTTAGCAAGCAGGTGTTAAAGTTTGGCGAGTTTACGCTGAAATCCGGGCGCAAAAGCCCCTATTTCTTCAACGCCGGGCTGTTTAATACCGGGCGCGATCTGGCACTGTTAGGCCGTTTTTACGCTGAAGCGTTGGTGGATTCCGGCATTGAGTTCGATCTGCTGTTTGGCCCTGCTTACAAAGGGATCCCGATTGCCACCACAACCGCTGTGGCACTGGCGGAGCATCACGACCTGGACCTGCCGTACTGCTTTAACCGCAAAGAAGCAAAAGACCACGGTGAAGGCGGCAATCTGGTTGGTAGCGCGTTACAAGGACGCGTAATGCTGGTAGATGATGTGATCACCGCCGGAACGGCGATTCGCGAGTCGATGGAGATTATTCAGGCCAATGGCGCGACGCTTGCTGGCGTGTTGATTTCGCTCGATCGTCAGGAACGCGGGCGCGGCGAGATTTCGGCGATTCAGGAAGTTGAGCGTGATTACAACTGCAAAGTGATCTCTATCATCACCCTGAAAGATCTGATTGCCTATCTGGAAGAGAAGCCGGAAATGGCGGAACATCTGGCGGCGGTTAAGGCCTATCGCGAAGAGTTTGGCGTTTAAAGAAACTCGCCGGATGAAAAGTCATCCGGCGTCATATTACTGCAACTGCGCGGCAATTAGCGGCCAGCGGGCGTCAAAATCATCCGTCGGGCGGTATTTAAATTCGCTGCGGACAAAACGTGACAGCATACCTTCACAGAAGGCCAGGATCTGGCTTGCCAGCAGGGTTTCATCGGTGGTGTAACCTTCACCCTCACGCATTCTCTTTTCACGCAATACCTGGCGCAGCTGCGCTTCAATACGCTCGAACAGCTGGTTGATGCGCCCTTGCAGGCGATCCTGTTCAAACATTAGCGCATGACCAGTGAGGATGCGGGTCAGGCCAGGATTACGCTCACCAAAACCGAGAAGCAGCAACACAATCAGACGCAGGCGCGCTGTGGTGTCTTTCTCATCTTTCAGAATCAGGTTGATGCGAGTAATCAGGCTATCTTCGATAAACTCAATCAGGCTATCGAACATGCGGGTCTTACTGGGGAAGTGGCGATACAGTGCCGCTTCGGAAACGCCGACAGAGGCGGCCAGTTTTGCCGTCGTGATACGTTGGCTTCCATCGCTGGATTCCAGCATCAGCGCCAGAGACTGAAGTATTTCCTCGCGACGGTTCCTTTTCGCAGTTTGTTTTTCTGCCATGTTACAAAATACCCCTGAAAATAAGCACTTGCCAGGCGGCACCCACGCTATGACCGCAAACGAAATGTTTGCGGCTATGTTATGACGTTATTCGGATGCGTATGTGTTACTGACGACCAGAGTGACCAAAGCCGCCTTCACCGCGGTCGGTGGCGTCGAAATCTTCCACCAGATTAAATTCAGCCTGTACTACCGGAACAAAAATCATCTGGGCGATGCGTTCGCCAGGTTGAATGGTGAAGCTGTCCTGACCACGGTTCCACACGGAAATCATCAACTGGCCCTGATAGTCGGAATCGATCAATCCTACCAGGTTACCAAGCACGATACCGTGCTTATGTCCCAATCCGGAGCGCGGCAGCATCATTGCCGCCAGTGAAGGATCGGCAATATGAATCGCCAGCCCGGTCGGAACCAGCGTAGTGTCACCCGGAGCCAGTTCTACGGCGTCGTCGAGACAGGCACGCAGGTCAAGTCCGGCAGAGCCAGAGGTGGCATAAGTCGGGAGCGGAAATTCCTTCCCAACGCGCGGGTCCAGAATCTTAACGTCGATTTTTTTCATCATAACGGGTCACGATCTCGTCGAGTAATAATTGGCCAAGGAGCTCTTTGCGCTCAAGCGGTAAGACTTTATCTCCGTCCTGCCAGAAAAGGTGTAATGCGTTGTTGTCGCTGTTAAATCCTTGAGTTGGCTGGGAAACATCGTTCGCGCAGATCAGATCAAGGTTTTTACGGATACGTTTTTGCCGGGCGTATTCTTCCACATTATTTGTTTCGGCGGCAAATCCAACGACGTAGGGTCGATGGTCTTTTAGTGCGGCAACGCCTGCGACGATATCGGGGTTTTTAACCATTTTTATTGTTAATTCATCACCCTGCGTGGCCTGCTTTTTGATTTTTTCTGGGGCCACGGTAGCTGCGCGATAATCCGCCACGGCGGCGCAACCGATAAAAATATTTTGCTGCTGTACAGAAGCATTCACGGCGGCTTCCATTTCCAGCGCGGTCATCACATCAACACGTTTAACAAACGGTGGCGTCGGTAGTGAAACTGGACCTGATACCAGCGTGACGTTCGCGCCACGACGGGCAGCAGCGGCGGCGATAGCAAAACCCATCTTGCCGGAGCTGTGATTAGAGATATAACGCACCGGATCGAGCGGTTCACGCGTCGGACCGGCGGTAATCATAATGTTCAGATGTTTCAGGTCGTTGACGGGCGAAAAATGCGCCACCGCCATATCCACAATGGTTAACGGATCGAGCATTCGTCCAGGACCGATATCACCACAAGCCTGACTGCCACTGTCTGGCCCCCAGATGAGCAAACCACGGGAAGCAAGCACCTCTAAATTATGCTGCGTGGCAGCGGCACGGTACATCTGCTGGTTCATGGCGGGGAGCACGGCTACAGGCGCAGGTGTAGCCAGACAAATCGTCGATACCAGGTCATTCGCCATTCCGGCAGCAACACGGGCAATCAAATCTGCCGTGGCAGGGGCGAGAATCACTAAATCAGCCCATTTACCCAGCTCAATATGGCCCATAGCTGCTTCGGCTGCCGGGTCAAGCAGACTGTCGGAAACGGGATAACCAGAAACCGCCTGCAAGCTAAGTGGGGTGATAAAGGCTTTTGCCGCTTCGGTCATGGCTACGCGGACGTCGGCCCCGCGATCGCGCAAACGACGCACCAGTTCAGGGGTTTTATAGGCAGCAATACCGCCGCTAACGCCGAGAACGATTTTTTTACCGGCCAGGCTCATGATGATTTTTCCTGTTGGGTGACACCAGAAGTTGGCGATTTTATCACAATACTTTTGTTGTCGTGCCTTCACCTGAGATTCACTTTGCGAGGCTCTTTCCAGGATTGAAAACTGGCCGTCGATTTAACGGAACGGCTATGACAGGATGCGAGCACCACAAAGGAGGTGAAGGTGAAAAACAATGCACAGCTGTTGATGCCGCGCGAAAAAATGCTGAAGTTTGGTATTAGCGCCTTAACGGATGTCGAGCTGCTGGCGCTATTTCTGCGTACCGGAACGCGCGGTAAAGATGTATTAACCCTGGCAAAAGAGATGCTGGAGAATTTCGGCTCTCTTTATGGCTTGTTAACCTCTGAATATGAACAATTTAGTGGTGTTCATGGAATTGGCGTAGCGAAATTTGCCCAGTTAAAGGGGATTGCTGAACTGGCGCGACGTTACTACAACGTGCGGATGCGTGAAGAAAGCCCTTTACTCAGCCCGGAGATGACGCGGGAATTTTTACAAAGCCAGCTCACGGGTGAGGAGCGGGAGATCTTTATGGTGATCTTTCTCGACTCACAACACCGGGTTATAACGCATAGCCGTCTTTTTTCCGGCACGCTAAACCATGTTGAAGTCCATCCTCGGGAAATTATCCGCTAAGCGATAAAAATAAACGCCTCGGCGCTGATCCTTGCACATAATCACCCTTCGGGTTGTGCTGAACCCAGTAAAGCGGATAAACTCATTACTGAACGGATAATAAAGAGTTGTCAGTTCATGGATTTACGCGTGCTCGACCATATCGTGATTGGGCGTGGAGAGTATGTTTCTTTTGCCGAACGCGGCTGGATTTAACCCGCTATGCGCGATCCTTCGGGATCTTTGTCTGTTCGGGACTTGAGCACATCGCTGAGTCAGCGTATACTACGCCACCTTTGAGAATCTCGGGTTTGGCATTTGGGCCTGGCAATCGAGAGTTCACATAGAACTGCGATGACCGGGCTGTAAAGCCTGACGAGGCGCCAATACCCCATACGAAGCTCGAGCTAATTTGATTTTTGGAGAATAGACATGTCCCGAGTCTGCCAAGTTACTGGCAAGCGTCCGGTGACCGGTAACAACCGTTCCCACGCACTGAACGCGACTAAACGCCGTTTCCTGCCGAACCTGCACTCTCACCGTTTCTGGGTTGAGAGCGAGAAGCGTTTTGTCACCCTGCGTGTATCTGCTAAAGGTATGCGTGTAATCGATAAAAAAGGCATCGATACAGTTCTGGCTGAACTGCGTGCCCGTGGCGAAAAGTACTAAGTACTTAGAGGAAATAAATCATGGCTAAAGGTATTCGTGAGAAAATCAAGCTGGTTTCTTCTGCTGGTACTGGTCACTTCTATACCACTACGAAGAACAAACGTACTAAGCCGGAAAAACTGGAACTGAAAAAATTCGATCCAGTTGTTCGTCAGCACGTGATCTACAAAGAAGCGAAAATCAAATAATTCTCGCTTTGATGTAACGAAAAACCTCGCTCCGGCGGGGTTTTTTGTTATCTGCTTGCCCCCATATTGATTGCATCTGTTCATTCCTGGAGATGCTATGCCTGAATTACCCGAAGTTGAAACCAGCCGTCGCGGCATAGAACCGAATCTCGTTGGTGCAACCATTCTTCATGCGGTGGTGCGCAACGGACGCTTGCGCTGGCCGGTTTCAGAAGAGATCTACCGATTAAGCGATCAACCAGTGCTTAGCGTGCAGCGGCGGGCTAAATATCTGCTGCTGGAGCTGCCTGAGGGCTGGATTATCATTCATTTGGGGATGTCTGGCAGCCTGCGCATCCTTCCAGAAGAACTTCCCCCTGAAAAGCATGACCATGTGGATTTGGTGATGAGCAACGGTAAAGTGCTGCGCTACACCGATCCGCGCCGCTTTGGTGCCTGGCTGTGGACCAAAGAGCTGGAAGGGCATAATGTGCTGGCCCATCTTGGACCGGAGCCGCTTAGCGACGATTTCAATGGTGAGTATCTGCATCAGAAGTGCGCGAAGAAAAAAACGGCGATTAAACCGTGGCTGATGGATAACAAGCTGGTGGTAGGGGTAGGGAATATCTATGCCAGCGAATCACTGTTTGCGGCGGGGATCCATCCGGATCGGCTGGCGTCATCACTGTCGCTGGCAGAGTGTGAATTGTTAGCTCGGGTGATTAAAGCGGTGTTGCTGCGTTCGATTGAGCAGGGTGGTACAACGCTGAAAGATTTTCTGCAAAGTGATGGTAAACCGGGCTATTTCGCGCAGGAATTGCAGGTTTACGGGCGAAAAGGTGAGCCGTGTCGGGTGTGCGGTACGCCGATTGTGGCGACTAAACATGCGCAGCGGGCAACGTTTTATTGTCGGCAGTGCCAGAAGTAATTCATGCGAGCCGGATGGCATACCATCCGGCATAAACGCTACGCTAATTTTGCCATCAGCGCCTGATGGACATTCTCCGGCAGGAAATGGGTGACATCGCCCTGATGGCGCGCCACCTCTTTCACCAACGATGAAGAGATAAACGACCACTCTTTCGACGGCATCAGAAACACACTTTCCAGTTCTGGCATTAAGTGGCGATTCATATGCGCCAGCTGCATTTCATATTCAAAATCCGCCACCGCACGCAGGCCACGAATCAGCACCGTAGCGTGTTGATTACGGGCGAAGTTCGCCATCAAATCACTAAACCCGACCACTTCCACGTTCCCCAGATGCGCGGTTGCCTGCTGTGCCAGTGCCACACGCTCTTCCAGGGTAAACATCGGTTTTTTACTGGGGCTGGCGGCAATCGCCAGAATAACGTGATCGAACATCTGCGTGGCGCGCGTCACGATATCGATATGACCATTGGTAATGGGATCGAAAGTACCCGGATAAATCGCCCGTTTTTGCATAACAACCTCAATGCGTTTTCGGTGGCAGGTAAGGTTCCAGCAGTTGAAGCAGACGCTGTAGCGCGCCCTGGTTTTGATACAGTACTTCAACGGCATGACGGCCATAGAAACTACGGTAAACGGCGTCGGTGAGTAAAGAGGAAACCTCTTTTGCAAGCGTAGTGGCATCGGTAACGGTAATAAGCCCGCTTGCCTGCTCCAGCCGCGCGCAAATGTCTTTAAAGTTAAAAGTATGCGGCCCCATCAATACCGGAATAGCGTGTGCGGCAGCTTCCAGCGGATTATGCCCACCACGTTCAACCAGTGAACCGCCAACAAAGGCGAGATCGGCAATGCCGTACAGTAACATCAACTCGCCCATCGTATCGCCAACCACAACCTGCGTGCTGGTGGAGGGGACTTCCCCTGAAGAGCGTGTGATATAGCTTAGTCCAGCCTGGCGGACAAGGTTAATCGCATCCGGGAAGCGTTCTGGATGACGGGGTACCAGGATGAGCAATAAATTCGGGAATTGCTGTAACAATGCCTGATGTGCGGCAATGACCACGCTCTCTTCACCTTCGTGAGTGCTGGTGGCAATCCATACCGGGCGGTGTGGTGCCCATTGGCGGCGTAGCGTCACGGCTTTAGCAGCCAACTGCGGAGTTACAGAAATATCGAATTTCAGGCTACCGGTAACGGTTACCTGGTTATTTTTTGCGCCCAGCGCCACAAAACGTGCACCATCTTCTTCATTTTGCGCAGCAATCAGCGTAATACGACGCAGCAAGCGGCGGACGAATTTACCCAGTTTGGCATAACCTGCGGCCGAGCGGGCAGAGAGTCGCGCGTTAGCGATCACCAGCGGAATTTTACGTTTATGTAGCGCCGCAATCAGGTTAGGCCATAGTTCGGTTTCCATAATCAACACCAGTTTGGGGTCGACTTTATTCAGGAAACGGTTGAGCGCATCGGGCAGGTCATACGGCAGATAAACGTGCTGAACATCCTTCCCGAAAGCCGATTGTACGCGCTCCGAACCGGTTGGCGTCATGGTTGTAACGGTAATCGGTAAATCAGGATAACGATGACGCAGCGCGCGCACCAACGGGATCGCCGCCAGAGTTTCACCGACGGAGACGGAGTGCAGCATAATGCCGCCTGGTTTTAGCGGATGGCGGTAAAAACCGTAACGTTCACCCCAGCGTTTTCGATAGGCCGGAGCCTTACGTCCGCGCACCCAGAGCCGTATCCAGATCAGCGGCTGAATAAGGTAGAGAAGGGCGGTGTAAAGCAATTCGAGCATAGTAAATAGCTGACTTATGGATGTGCTGGGGATTCTATGTATTTAGCTGTGGCTTTACCATTACTTTTCC
>NZ_JBQZXE010000030.1:0-33477 GCF_053555855.1 Shigella sp. SIG3 | reverse complement strand
GTTGATAAAGGTGACATCGTCACGTTAATGGGGCCATCTGGCTGTGGAAAATCCACTCTGTTTTCATGGATGATTGGTGCACTGGCCGGACAGTTTTCTTGTACAGGTGAGCTATGGCTCAATGAGCAACGGATTGACATGCTACCCACCGCACAGCGTCAGATTGGCATTCTTTTTCAGGATGCACTGTTATTTGACCAGTTCAGCGTCGGGCAAAATTTACTGCTGGCGCTACCGGCGACACTTAAGGGGAATGCCCGACGTAATGCCGTGAATGATGCACTTGAGCGTTCAGGCCTTGACGGAGCTTTCCATCAGGATCCTGCCACTTTGTCTGGCGGTCAGCGAGCGCGCGTTGCTCTACTACGCGCCCTTCTCGCCCAGCCAAAAGCGTTACTCCTGGATGAGCCATTCAGCCGTCTTGATGTGGCTCTGCGCGATAATTTTCGCCAGTGGGTGTTCAGCGAAGTTCGCGCCCTGGCGATCCCCGTCGTTCAGGTAACGCACGATCTCCAGGATGTTCCTGCTGATAGTTCTGTTCTGGATATGGCGCAGTGGTCAGAAAATTACAACAAACTGCGATAACGCAAAGTTTTTCTCAATGCGTCAGTTCAGAATGGCGCACTCAAAACTATAATGTCGGGATTTTCGATGAAACGTGTTTCTCAAATGACCGCGCTGGCAATGGCTTTAGGGCTGGCTTGCGCTTCTTCGTGGGCCGCTGAACTGGCGAAGCCTCTTACACTTGACCAACTTCAGCAACAAAATGGCAAAGCGATAGATACTCGCCCCAGCGCGTTTTATAACGGCTGGCCACAAACCTTAAATGGCCCTTCTGGTCATGAACCTGCCGCCTTAAACCTCTCTGCTAGCTGGCTCGACAAAATGAGCACCGAACAGCTCAACGCGTGGATCAAGCAACATAACCTGAAAGCCGATGCCCCGGTGGCGCTGTACGGTAATGGCAAAGATGTCGACGCCGTCAAAACGCGACTGCAAAAAGCAGGTTTTACGCATATCTCCATTCTGAGTGACGCGCTAAGCGAACCTTCCCGTCTACAAAAACTGCCGCACTTTGAGCAGCTGGTTTATCCGCAATGGCTGCATGACCTGCAACAAGGTAAAGAGGTTACGGCGAAACCTGTCGGTGGCTGGAAAGTCATTGAAGCGGCCTGGGGCGCTCCTAAGCTTTACCTTATCAGCCATATTCCTGGCGCTGACTACATCGATACCAACGAAGTGGAAAGCGAACCGCTGTGGAACAAAGTTTCTGATGAACAACTAAAAGCGATGCTGGCAAAACACGGCATTCGCCATGACACCACGGTCATTCTGTACGGGCGTGACGTATACGCTGGAGCGCGTGTGGCGCAAATTATGCTCTACGCAGGCGTGAAAGATGTGCGTCTGCTGGATGGCGGCTGGCAAACCTGGTCCGACGCGGGACTGCCTGTTGAGCGAGGAACGCCACCGAAAGTGAAAGCGGAACCAGATTTCGGCGTGAAGATCCCGGCACAACCGCAGTTGATGCTCGATATGGAACAGGCCCGTGGACTGCTGCATCGCCAGGATGCATCGCTGGTGAGCATTCGTTCGTGGCCAGAATTTATCGGTACGACCAGCGGTTACAGCTATATTAAACCAAAAGGTGAAATAGCCGGAGCACGTTGGGGACACGCTGGTAGCGACTCGACGCATATGGAAGATTTCCATAACCCGGATGGCACCATGCGTAGCGCCGATGATATTACCGCTATGTGGAAAGCATGGAATATCAAACCAGATCAGCAAGTTTCATTCTACTGCGGCACCGGCTGGCGCGCGTCCGAAACCTTTATGTACGCACGCGCCATGGGTTGGAAGAATGTTTCCGTGTATGACGGCGGCTGGTACGAATGGAGCAGCGATCCAAAAAATCCGGTTGCAACCGGTGAACGCGGCCCGGGCAGTAGCAAATAACATTGCAATTACTGACGCTGGAGCGACTTCAGCGTCAGATACCCACTCCACACCCGCGTAAAGGTCGTCATCCAGCACAACGCACCGAAGATCCACGCAAACCACGCAAACCACGCAAACCACGCAAACCATGCAGGGAATAAACATCCCAGCACAAACAGTAAGATCGTTTCTGTGCCTTCGGTTAATCCCCCCAGATAGTAAAACGACTTATGTGCATAACCGGGGTTATCAATCTGATGTTTTGCTGCCAGTGCAGCAAAGGCGAGAAAACTGCTGCCCGTGCCGATAAACGCAAACAACAACCAGCCGCCTGCCAGCGCATTTTGCTCCGGTGCAGCAAGAATAAAGCCAAACGGCACCAGCGCGTAAAAGAGAAAATCGAGAGAAATATCAAGAAAGCCGCCCGCGTCGGTAAGCCCTCTGCGCCGCGCCAGCGCACCGTCCAGACCATCAAGCAGCCTGTTCAACAAAATGACGACTAGCGCCGCCAGATACCAGCCCAGCGCCAGAAACGGCAGAGCCAGCACGCCGATGGCAAATCCCACTAATGTTAAACCATCTGGCGTAATGCCCGATTTATCAAGAACCCGCACGCACTGATGCAACAACGGTTTAATCCGGGGATGAAGATGGCGGTCTAGCACAGGCACTCCTTAAATATAAAGCCTTTCTGATTGAGCAACAGTGCGGATATTATGGCATTTTTCGCTTATCTGCCCGTGTGTAATTTATGAAAATGATTGAAGTTGTTGCCGCCATCATTGAACGTGATGGCAAAATTTTACTCGCGCAACGCCCCGCCCAGAGCGATCAGGCGGGATTATGGGAGTTTGCCGGAGGTAAAGTCGAGCTGGATGAAAGCCAGCAGCAGGCGCTGGTGCGTGAGTTAAACGAAGAATTGGACATCGAAGCAACTGTGGGTGAGTATGTTGCCAGCCATCAGCGAGAAGTTTCGGGCCGGATTATCCATCTTCATGCCTGGCACGTACCCGACTTCCACGGGACGTTACAGGCACATGAACATCAGGCGCTGGTCTGGTGCTCACCTGAAGAGGCGCTGCAATATCCGCTGGCCCCTGCTGACATTCCATTATTAGAGGCGTTTATGGCTTTACGCGCCGCCAGAGCAGCGGATTAGTGCTAAGGGTTTTGTCATCACGCTGGCATTGCAGCAGTATTCCTTCGGCTTTAATTACCGCCCCTTCAGAATAATTTTGATCCTGATAAACGCAGCACTGAGTACAGGGCTGCGCTGACTGCCCGCCTGAACTGAACACTTCTGGCGGTACGTTTACCTCCACGTCCGGACGATAATGCGGGTTAGCCAGTGCAATTAATGGAAATGCTAATACTACGGCGAACAATGCTCGACTCACAGGGAACTCCTTAACGTTATTGTCTCTGCTACTGATAACGGTAGCCGGGTGGCAAAACTTTAGCGTCTGAGTTATCGCATTTGGTTATGAGATTACTCTCGTTATTAATTTGCTTTCCTGGGTCATTTTTTTCTTGCTTACCGTCACATTCTTGATGGTATAGTCGAAAACTGCAAAAGCACATGACATAAACAACATAAGCACAATCGTATTAATATATAAGGTTTTTATATCTATGGATCAGACATATTCTCTGGAGTCATTCCTCAACCATGTCCAAAAGCGCGACCCGAATCAAACCGAGTTCGCGCAAGCCGTTCGTGAAGTAATGACCACACTCTGGCCTTTTCTTGAACAAAATCCAAAATATCGCCAGATGTCATTACTGGAGCGTCTGGTTGAACCGGAGCGCGTGATCCAGTTTCGCGTGGTATGGGTTGATGATCGCAACCAGATACAGGTCAACCGTGCATGGCGTGTGCAGTTCAGCTCTGCCATCGGCCCGTACAAAGGCGGTATGCGCTTCCATCCGTCAGTTAACCTTTCCATTCTCAAATTCCTCGGCTTTGAACAAACCTTCAAAAATGCCCTGACTACCCTGCCGATGGGCGGTGGTAAAGGCGGCAGCGATTTCGATCCGAAAGGAAAAAGCGAAGGTAAAGTGATGCGTTTTTGCCAGGCGCTGATGACTGAACTGTATCGCCACCTGGGCGCGGATACCGACGTTCCGGCAGGTGATATCGGCGTTGGTGGTCGTGAAGTCGGCTTTATGGCGGGGATGATGAAAAAGCTCTCCAACAATACCGCCTGCGTCTTCACCGGTAAGGGCCTTTCATTTGGCGGTAGTCTTATTCGCCCGGAAGCTACCGGCTACGGTCTGGTTTATTTCACAGAAGCAATGTTAAAACGCCACGGTATGGGTTTTGAAGGGATGCGCGTTTCCGTTTCTGGCTCCGGCAACGTCGCCCAGTACGCTATCGAAAAAGCGATGGAATTTGGTGCTCGTGTGATCACTGCGTCAGACTCCAGCGGCACTGTAGTTGATGAAAGCGGATTCACGAAAGAGAAACTGGCACGTCTTATCGAAATCAAAGCCAGCCGCGATGGTCGAGTGGCAGATTACGCCAAAGAATTTGGTCTGGTCTATCTCGAAGGCCAACAGCCGTGGTCTGTACCGGTTGATATCGCCCTGCCTTGCGCCACCCAGAACGAACTGGATGTTGACACCGCGCATCAGCTTATCGCCAATGGCGTTAAAGCCGTCGCTGAAGGGGCAAATATGCCGACCACCATCGAAGCGACTGAACTGTTCCAGCAGGCAGGCGTACTGTTTGCACCGGGTAAAGCGGCTAATGCTGGCGGTGTAGCAACGTCGGGCCTGGAAATGGCACAAAACGCTGCGCGCCTGGGCTGGAAAGCCGAGAAAGTTGACGCACGTTTGCATCACATCATGCTGGATATCCACCATGCCTGTGTTGAGCATGGTGGTGAAGGTGAGCAAACCAACTACGTGCAGGGCGCGAACATTGCCGGTTTTGTGAAGGTTGCCGATGCGATGCTGGCGCAGGGTGTGATTTAAGTTGTAAATGCCTGATGGCGCTACGCTTATCAGGCCTACAGATGGGCACAATTCATTGCAGTTACGCTCTAATGTAGGCCGGGCAAGCGCAGCGCCCCCGGCAAAATTTCAGGCGTTTATGAGTATTTAACGGATGATGCTCCCCAGGGAACATTTCTTATGGGCCAACGGCATTTCTTACTGTAGTGCTCCCAAAACTGCTTGTCGTAACGATAACACGCTTCAAGTTCAGCATCCGTTAACTTTCTGCGATAGCAGCAGATATGCCAGTAAAGAAATCCCATTAGACTATTTTTTTGATAATCTTCTTCGCTTTCGAACAACTCGTGCGCCTTTCGAGAAGCAAGCATTATATAATGCCAGGCCAGTTCTTCTTCAATTGTCCCGTTTTGAAAAGCTGTGCTTGATATCGAGATCATCCATGATAATTCCGCCGCCCATATTAGCTTCGCCGAGGATTTACCGGAGCGATTATTAGCGCAATCAGAGATATAGTCTGAGGGAAAAACAGCAAATTTATTCAACACGGCGATAACCTGCTCTGGGGCTTCCTCCATGTTTGCTTTAAAGGTATTGGCTCCATGGTCGCCAGAAAGAAAATGCTCCATTAAGGCACAATAACTTTCGCTATCTTCGATACCCAATTGATTCTCTAAAGACTCGCGTCTTTTACTGATGATATCGATCGAGTCAAAAGGAAGCACATGATATTGGAAGGTATCTTTGCCAGGTTCAGGCTTTCGCGGCCAGAACTCTAGCGTTTCAGACCATTGCTTATGATAGAATCGATAAGGTGCGATCAATTGTAGCGCCTGTAACTTCTCGATACTGAGCGGCTCAATACCTTTAGCCTGATAATAATGTAGTTGTTCTTTTTTTGCTTTAAAACCGGCCCGAACAATAAGCCCCATCATAATTAATAGATAAAGAAAAGAGCATCCCGCGGTAATCAGGCCTCTTTCATTCAAACCGTTGGATGTTATCGCTGCGAATACAAACATTACAGCGACAACACATGTTAAATAAAACCCCCACTTACAAAGCAGCATGGCCTTATTTTCTTTAATCACCCGTTCAAAATTACTATTAAATATTCCCCAGCCATTAAAAGAATACTTCTCGCTCCCAGGATGGTTTTGTAATAAAACTTTTTTCATCACATTCCCTGTTATTACATACTTTAGAGGCGATAATTTTATCCATGCAAAAAAATATCCAACGAATTTTCTTGATCCGCTGGATATTTCAGAATATGACTCGAATAGCACGAAAGATTCGCTCGCTTACGCTATCGCCCCGCTTCCGGCTTCATCTGCTGGCGGACTTTTTTTCGCACTACGTTTACGCGGTGCAGCCTTTTTCTTATCAGCACTGCCACCACTGCCCGGAGCCACAATGCCGCGAAACTGCCGCACCGGCGTACGTTTGGCTTGATCAATAAGCTGATATAGCGTCCCCACCAGCGGCTGCATAAAGTCCTGATAGCGACACTGCTTTTCGCTGATTTGCGTCAGCACCGATTCCCAGTGCGCGGTCATGTCCGGTCGCGTCGCCATTTCTGGCAGCGAATGGAATAACGCTTTTCCGGCGTCGGTGGAGTGGATATAGCGCCCTTTTTTGGTCAGAAAACCACGCTTGAACAGCAGTTCAATAATCCCGGCACGGGTTGCTTCTGTCCCCAGACCATCGGTCGCACGAAGGACCTTTTTCAGATCTTTGTCCTGCACAAAGCGCGCGATCCCGGTCATCGCCGAAAGCAGTGTTGCATCGGTAAAATGGCGCGGCGGCTGGGTTTGCCGCTCTACCACTTCACCTTTTTCACACAGCAACTCATCGCCTTTCGCCACCACAGGCAATGGCGTGCCGTCGTTTTCTTCATCGCGCTCTTTGCTGCCTAACAGCGTGCGCCAGCCTGCTTCAGCAAGAAAACGGGCTTTAGCGACAAATTTGCCTTTGGCAATGTCCAGTTCGATAACACACTTGCGGAACACCGCATCCGGGCAGAACTGCATCAGGTATTGACGGGCAATCAGGTTATAGACCTTCGCTTCGTTCTCCGTCAGGTTGATCGCAGAACTCCGTGCGGTCGGGATGATGGCGTGGTGCGCATCGACCTTTTTGTCATCCCAACAGCGGTTGCGTATATCTGGATCTACCACTGGCTGCGGCAACAGATCCGGTGCATGAACGCTGATGGCATTCATCACCGCGTGGCGTCCGGCAAAATGTTCTTCTGGCAAATAGCGACAATCGGAACGCGGATAAGTGATTAGCTTGTGCGTTTCGTACAGCTTCTGGCAGATATCAAGCACGTTCTGCGCGCTCAGACCGAAGCGTTTTGCCGCTTCAATCTGCAACGCCGAAAGCGAAAACGGCAGCGGCGCGGATTCTGATTCCCGTTTATCGTTATAGCTGGTGACAATAGCCGGTTGACCACTAATGCGGTTAACCACATGCTCCGCCAGTGGACGATGTAACAAGCGCCCTTCTTCATCCTGGTACGGTTCACACGCTTCGCTCGGTTGCCAGATAGCGGTAAACCGCTCATCGGCAGGTGTCACGATATGTGCTTTGACTTCAAAGAAGTCTTTCGCCACGAAGTTTTCAATCTCTTCATCGCGGCGCACCACCAGCCCGAGCACGGGTGTCTGCACGCGTCCCACGGAAAGTACGCCCTGATAACCGGCATTGCGACCGAGAATGGTATACGCACGGGTCATATTGATGCCGTACAGCCAGTCGGCACGCGCTCGCGCCAGCGCAGAAACGCACAATGGCACAAACTCACTGTTGGAACGAAGACGGTCGATCGCCCGCTCAACCGCCTGCGGGTTCAGGTCGTTTATCAAGCAACGCTGCACCTGCTGGCGCTTTTCCGGTGCCAGTTGCAGATAGTCCAGCACTTCATCCACCAGCAATTGCCCTTCACGATCCGGGTCCCCGGCGTGAACGATTTCGCTGGCTTCATGCAGGAAGCGTTTGATGACGTTAAGTTGTTTGGTCACGGAGGGTCGTGGCTGTAATTGCCACTTTTCCGGGACAATCGGCAAATCCGCAAGATTCCAGCGCGCATAGCGGCTGTCGTAGGCGTCTGGCTGCGCCTGCTCAAGCAGGTGACCGATACACCAAGTCACCACCTGACCATTACCGCACTCGATAAAGCCATCGCCTTTCCGGTGCGGTTTGGGCAGGACATCAGCAATGGCGCGCGCCAGACTCGGTTTTTCGGCAATAAACAACCGCATTGAATTAACGGATCTCAACCATGGCACGACCGCCGCGCGCTGGCACCAGTTCGCCAATCGCCGTCAGTTCAATGCCAAACTCGGCGGCTGTAGTTTTAACCTCATTTTCTGCTTCCGGCATGACCGCCAGCAGCAAACCGCCAGAAGTTTGCGGATCACACAGCAGATCGCGCACTTCACGCGGCATTTCACCCATCAGATGACCGTAGCTGGCAAAGTTACGTTCAGTGCCGCCAGGTACTGCGCCCAACTTAATGTACTCTTCAACACCGGGGAGTTTCGGGATCGCTTCATAGTCGACGCGTGCCTGCACACCAGCCCCCTGACACATTTCGCTCAAGTGGCCCAGCAGACCAAAGCCCGTAACGTCGGTCATCGCTTTTACGCCTTCGATGTTGGCAAAGGACGCGCCTGCGATGTTCATCCGGCACATCACTTCCGTCGCCAGTCCCTGATGTTCTGGTTTCAACAGTGATTTTTTCTCAGCCGTGGTAAGAACGCCGATCCCCAGCGGTTTCGTCAGGAACAGTTTGCATCCGGCTTGTGCGGTACTGTTTTTCTTCACCCGCTCGGTCGGTACGATCCCCGTTACCGCCAGACCAAAAATCGGCTCCGGCGCATCGATGGAGTGACCGCCAGCCAGCGCAATACCCGCCTGACGGCATGCATAGCGTCCACCTTCGGTTACTTCGCGGGCAATTTCCGGGGAAAGTTTGTTAATCGGCCAGCCGAGGATCGCAATCGCCATAATCGGTTTGCCCCCCATCGCGAAGATATCGCTGATGGCGTTAGTCGCCGCAATGCGGCCAAAATCGAAAGGATTATCAACGATCGGCATAAAGAAGTCGGTGGTACTGATAACGCTGGTGCCATTGCCCAGATCGTACACCGCCGCATCGTCGCGGGTTTCATTACCCACAAGCAAATTCGGATCAACAAACTTCGCCTGCTCACTGTGCAGGATGGTTTCCAACACTTTTGGGGAAATTTTACAGCCGCAACCAGCTCCGTGGCTGTATTGGGTCAAACGAATCGAGTTCTCGCTCATGGACATCTCCTGTCAATGCAATCCGGGTATGGTAACCCTCATTCCGTGAAGTGATAAGTGAGAGTGTCTGAATTCCTGCGCCTTTGCTCACAATCCAGACAGTTTCGCGACAATTATCAGAAATAAGTTACAAACGGCGTCGGGTCCGGGACGTTAATCGACGTAGATGCTTTCAACTGCGGCGTGCCGAGGTAGAGAAAACCGACAATTTTATCCTGCTCACGGCAACCGAATGCTTCACGCACTACCGGACTTTCAGTTAATGCGCCACTGCGCCAGATGCCGCCAAATCCCTGGGCAACGGCTGCCATTTGCATCGCCATGACCGCGCATCCGGCAGACATTTCCTGTTCCCATCGCGGGACTTTATGATTTTCTTTGCATTTCGCCACCACCGTGATGATGAGCGGTGCGCGGAACGGCGCATTACGGGCTTTGTCGATAGCTTTATCATCACTACCGGCAGCAATCGCCCCCTGTTCCAGTACGGCGCTGAAACGCTCGCACCCTTCCCCTTCAATCACAAAAAAATGCCACGGTTGCATGGACTTATGGTCCGGCGCACGCATACCCGCACGCAGGATGTTTTGCAGTTGTTCACCCGTTGGCGCGGGTTCAGCCAAGCGGGAGGCGCTACGGCGATTGATCAATAGTTCGAGTGCATCCATTTGATTAACTCCTGTCGTGATATTTATTCACAAAATTAACACGAGAGTGGATTTTGTTACAGCACAGTCCGCAATTCCTGCTGACAAGTGCCGGTTGGGTCATTACGATAACCACATCTATTGCGCCTGTGACAGGTGTGACCTTAAGTTGGGAGAATACATGCGAACCCTTTGGCGATTTATTGCCGGATTTTTTAAATGGACGTGGCGTCTGCTGAATTTCGTCCGTGAAATGGTACTTAACCTGTTCTTTATTTTCCTCGTACTGGTTGGTGTGGGGATCTGGATGCAGGTCAGTGGTGGTGATTCGAAAGAAACGGCCAGTCGTGGCGCACTGCTGCTGGACATTTCTGGTGTGATCGTCGATAAACCAGACAGTTCTCAGCGGTTTAGTAAATTAAGCCGCCAGCTGCTTGGTGCCAGTTCCGATCGTCTGCAGGAAAACTCACTGTTTGATATCGTCAACACCATTCGCCAGGCGAAGGACGACCGCAATATCACCGGTATCGTGATGGATCTGAAAAACTTCGCAGGCGGCGACCAGCCGTCTATGCAGTACATCGGCAAAGCCCTGAAAGAGTTTCGTGACAGCGGGAAACCGGTTTATGCCGTTGGCGAGAACTACAGCCAGGGGCAATATTATCTCGCCAGTTTCGCCAATAAAATTTGGCTGTCACCGCAAGGCGTGGTTGATCTGCACGGTTTTGCTACCAACGGTCTGTACTACAAATCGTTGCTGGATAAGCTGAAAGTTTCCACCCATGTGTTCCGCGTGGGTACGTATAAATCTGCCGTTGAACCGTTTATTCGTGATGATATGTCACCGGCAGCCCGCGAAGCTGACAGCCGCTGGATTGGTGAGCTGTGGCAAAACTATCTGAATACTGTTGCCGCTAACCGGCAGATCCCTGCTCAGCAGGTATTCCCTGGCGCGCAAGGGTTGCTTGAGGGTTTAACCAAAACCGGTGGCGATACCGCGAAATATGCACTGGAAAACAAGCTGGTCGATGCACTGGCATCGAGTGCCGAAATCGAAAAAGCTCTGACCAAAGAGTTCGGCTGGAGTAAGACTGATAAAAATTATCGCGCCATCAGTTATTACGATTACGCATTGAAAACGCCGGCAGATACCGGTGACAGCATCGGTGTCGTCTTCGCTAATGGCGCAATTATGGATGGCGAGGAAACTCAGGGGAATGTTGGCGGTGATACCACTGCGGCACAAATCCGCGACGCTCGCCTTGACCCGAAAGTGAAAGCGATTGTCCTGCGTGTTAATAGCCCAGGCGGCAGCGTTACCGCGTCTGAAGTGATTCGCGCTGAACTGGCAGCAGCCCGGGCAGCGGGTAAGTCTGTGGTTGTATCGATGGGCGGCATGGCGGCATCTGGTGGTTACTGGATTTCCACGCCAGCTAATTACATTGTGGCTAACCCCAGCACCCTGACCGGTTCTATCGGTATCTTCGGCGTGATCACCACCGTAGAAAATAGTCTGGATTCGATTGGTGTTCATACTGATGGTGTCTCAACTTCACCGCTGGCGGATGTTTCTATCACCAGGGCACTGCCGCCGGAAGCGCAGCAGATGATGCAATTAAGCATTGAGAATGGCTATAAACGCTTTATCACGCTGGTTGCTGATGCGCGTCATTCGACGCCGGAGCAAATTGATAAAATCGCCCAGGGCCACGTCTGGACCGGTCAGGATGCAAAAGCTAACGGGCTGGTCGATAGTCTCGGGGATTTCGATGATGCGGTTGCCAAAGCAGCAGAGCTCGCAAAAGTGAAACAGTGGCATCTGGAATACTACGTTGATGAACCGACCTTCTTCGACAAAGTGATGGACAACATGTCTGGTTCTGTCCGGGCAATGTTGCCAGATGCGTTCCAGGCCATGTTACCTGCACCGCTTGCCTCGGTAGCCTCTACCGTTAAAAGTGAAAGCGACAAGCTGGCCGCGTTTAACGACCCACAAAACCGTTATGCGTTTTGCCTGACCTGCGCCAACGTGCGTTAAGTCTTGTACTGAGTGGCCGACAGATCGTCGGCCACATTATTTTTTACCTCGACGAATCCTCTTCCCGCTGTCTCGCCCCATATTTCCTTATCCGCATAGTATCAGGTGCGCTCCTCCTGCCTCACGTATATACTTTTGCTCTTTCGATATCATTCATATCAATATCATGCAAAAGAAATCAATTTACGTCGCCTACACGGGCGGGACCATCGGGATGCAGCGTTCCGAGCAGGGTTATATTCCGGTGTCAGGTCATCTACAACGCCAACTGGCGCTGATGCCGGAATTCCATCGCCTGGAGATGCCAGATTTCACCATTCATGAATATACGCCGTTGATGGATTCTTCTGATATGACGCCGGAAGACTGGCAGCATATTGCTGAAGATATTAAAGCGCACTATGACGACTATGATGGTTTTGTCATTCTACACGGTACCGACACGATGGCGTATACCGCCTCTGCGCTGTCGTTCATGCTCGAGAATCTCGGTAAACCGGTCATTGTGACAGGGTCACAAATCCCGCTGGCTGAGTTACGCTCTGACGGACAAATTAATCTGCTGAATGCGTTGTACGTTGCGGCGAATTATCCGATCAACGAAGTAACGCTCTTTTTCAATAACCGATTGTATCGCGGCAACCGCACTACCAAAGCCCATGCCGATGGTTTTGATGCGTTTGCCTCTCCAAACCTTCCTCCGTTACTGGAAGCTGGTATCCATATTCGTCGTTTGAATACGCCACCCGCCCCGCACGGTGAAGGGGAATTAATCGTTCATCCAATCACGCCACAACCAATTGGCGTAGTGACGATTTATCCAGGGATTTCTGCTGACGTCGTGCGCAATTTTCTGCGCCAACCGGTGAAAGCATTGATTCTGCGCTCCTATGGCGTGGGTAATGCGCCACAAAACAAAGCCTTCCTGCAGGAATTACAAGAAGCCAGCGATCGCGGTATTGTGGTGGTCAACCTGACACAATGTATGTCCGGTAAAGTGAATATGAGTGGTTATGCCACCGGTAACGTCCTCGCCCATGCCGGCGTTATTGGCGGTGCAGATATGACTGTAGAAGCCACGCTAACCAAACTGCATTACCTGCTGAGCCAGGAACTGGATACTGAAACCATTCGCAAGGCCATGAGCCAAAACCTGCGCGGCGAACTGACGCTGGATGATTAAGGAGACTGCAATGCCCCATCGCGCCCTGTTACTGGTCGATTTACAAAATGATTTCTGTGCTGGTGGCGCGCTCGCCGTACCGGAAGGTGACAGTACGGTGGAGGTTGCTAACCGCCTTATTGACTGGTGCCAGTCGCGCGGAGAAGCGGTTATCGCCAGCCAGGACTGGCATCCGGCGAATCACGGCAGCTTTGCCAGCCAGCACGGCGTAGAGCCTTATACGCCAGGCCAACTCGACGGCCTGCGGCAAACTTTCTGGCCTGAACACTGTGTGCAGAACAGTGAAGGCGCACAATTACATCCGTTACTGAATCAAAAAGAGATCGCAGCGGTGTTCCATAAAGGCGAAAATCCTTTAGTTGACAGTTACAGTGCCTTTTTTGATAACGGACGTCGGCAGAAAACCGCGCTTGATGACTGGTTGCGCGATCATGAAATCGATGAATTGATCGTTATGGGCCTGGCTACTGACTATTGCGTGAAGTTTACCGTGCTGGACGCGTTACAGTTAGGTTATAAGGTAAACGTGATTACCGATGGCTGTCGTGGCGTGAATATCCAGCCCCAGGACAGTGCACACGCGTTTATGGAGATGTCAGCAGCTGGGGCAACGCTATATACGCTGGCAGACTGGGAAGAGACGCAGGGGTAATTTTACGCTGGCCTACAATTCTGTACTGGCATTGTAGGCCAAATAAAACACGTCAGTGGTACATCTGGCAATTGATGCCATCAACGAAAGATTTAATTCACCTCAGAAATCTCTTCCAGCGACACCTTCCGCGTTTCGATGCCAAAAATGGAGAGAACCAGCGCACAGAGCACTAACATGACACCAAGCACCATAAACACCGTGATCGACCCATAATGTGTTAATAATGCCGCAACGCCATAGGGCGTGAAAACTGCGACGATCCGTCCGACGGCATTAACGAAACCCGAACCGCGCAGGCGTAAATGCGTTGGCCAAAGCTCCGGGATATAAACCGCCGACGCGAAGCAAACATACATGTATAAAAAGAAGATCATCACCAGACCATAGATTAAAATCGCCCACTCTGTAGTCTGACTTGAATAGATATAGCCTAACACGGCAATAATAATAAGTAAGGCGGAGCCAAATAATCGACGAGGAAAATGATCAATAATTAATGCCGCAATAAATATTCCTACCGGAGCACCAATCATAATAACAGCGGTCATTAATATTGATTTATCGACATCAATGCCGGAGTTAACAAATATGGTCGGTATCCATACGGTAATGGTATAAAGCGAAATGTTCATTGCAATTAAAACAGTTATCGCAACTAATGTACGTCGTAACATTTCCCCTTTAAACAGGAGCCTGAAGGTACCCTTGATTACCTTAACCTTGCTGTTGCTCTGGTTCAAAGTAAGCTGGGGTAAACGAATACTCTTCTCCCTTTCAATTTGCTGCTCTACTTCACGAAGTTGGCTTTCTGCACCGGCGATTTGCCCTTTCCCTGCCAGCCATCGTGGCGACTCGATAAAGTATTTACCTGAGAGAAACCAGGCTAACAGTATGCCAATACCACCCAGAAGAAACATTATTCGCCAACTAAAAAAAGCGATAACCACCACGCCTATCGCCGCAGACAGCATGGGCGACCAGTTACCAACAAATGAGAGCCGCGCGGACCATTTTCCACGCACCGTCGCGGGGATAAACTCCGTAAATGAGGCATAGCCAACCATAATCAGCGCCCCCATTCCTGTTCCCATCAGGAAGCGCAAGAAAATGAGCCAGTACATATCAGGGACAAAAGCGGCCCCTGTTGCAGCAATACCGACGATGAGAAGATTTATGCGAAACGCCCTGCGCCGCCCAAAGTAGTCACCAATAAACCCACCAGTAAGTGAGCCGATGAAATAACCAAACATTAATGCCGAGGTAAAGGCGGCATTGAGGAAATTATTTGACCATCCATTGCTTACCAGCTTTGCTAAGACGACATTACCTGAGTAACTCAAAAACCCCGTTAATAACAGACTAAAGCTTATTATACCAAATATACGATAATGAAACCGGGCCAAAGGCAAGCGGTCCAGTCTTGCGCCAATTTGATCATATTGTTCCATTGGGTGCCTCGGATTTGCTATAAAAGGTAGCAATTGCGGCAAATTCACTTGCCGCATCTTTATCATCATTTTATTTCCAGGCGCAGGAACAAATAATATTGACAACGTGTGCTTAAATTACCACACCAGCTGGATATTATTGTCTTTGCAAAATGCTATCCACTCTGCACCCGGTGATTTATCAGTTATTATATAATTAATATGACTAAAGTCAGCTAACTGGACAAAAGCTTTACGATCAAACTTAGAGTGATCAACCAATAACGCAACTTCTGTCGCCTGACGGATCATTGTCTTTTTGATTTCAGCTTCCGCTTCATTAGAGTCCAGCGCGCCGCTGTTAATATCAAGACCTTTACAACTCATTACCATGATATCGACATGGTAGCGGCTGATGATCTCTTTAGTAATTCTTCCTTGCAGGGAAAGTGTATTTTTGTTTAGTTCCCCACCCGTTGAAACGACTTTAATTTCTGACTGAGCCAGAACATGAATCGCTTCCGCCGAGTTGGTTAGCAACGTCAGGTCACTACGGTCCTGTAACAATTTGAGCAATTCCATTACGGTACTACTGGAATCGGCTGCCATGGTGGTTTTATTGTCGATAAAGGGTAGTGCCTTGCGTGCAATAAGCTGCTTCTCTTCATAAAACGATGAAGCGCGCTTATAAAAATGGATATTCTCCGTCAACACCGCTGTATTTAAAACAGCACCACCATAGGTTCTGGTCAAAAAGCCTTCATCTTCCAGCTTCTCAAGATCGCGGCGAATGGTTTCTTCGGTTACCTGAAAAATCCCACTCAAATTTGAGACTGTCACCTTTTTATCGTTGGCAACCATTTGCTTAATTGCCTGAATCCTGTCTTTTGCCGCCACGATTACACCCCTGTATCTTTTTACATCACATTAGCGCGATTATCGCATAACCGATGTTTACTTTCAAAATAACCTATTTGAATCACAGATTTTCATCACAGTTTTCACAGAAACAGAGGTGAATCGTGTTGAGTATTTAACGCTCCAGGGCCTCTGCCATTTCCCTCATCAATGTTGCGTCTGCATCCGATAAGTTGATATTCAGTGCCGCGACATTTTCGCGTACCTGTTCCGGTGCAGTAGCCCCACTAAGAATGGAGATTAAATCACTCTGTTTTAATATCCACGCCAGTGCCAGAGTGGGAATTGTGCACTGATAACGAGCACAAAGTGGCTGCCACTGTTCAAGCATATCAATCACTTTCAGCATGTTTTCACGCTGGAACCAGACTTTATTTGCCCGAGCGCCGCCCGGAACGTAATCACGAGTGATGGTGCCGGTCAACAATCCCTGCTCTAGCGGGGAATAAACCTGAACCACAATGCCATTATCACGACATAGCGGCAGCAGTTCGTTTTCCATTGCCCGGTCGAGAATACTGTATTTCGCCTGAATAATATCCAGTTCACCATATTGCAGATACTCGCGGATATGGTCAGCATCGACGTTAGCAGCGCCTATAGCGCGAATTTTCCCTTCAGCCTTTAACTCATTAAGCACTGCGACAGTTTCAGCTATCGGCGTAAAAAATGGCGGCACCGACTGCCAGTGCGTCATATAGATATCGATGTAATCAATACCCAGACGTTGCAAGCTGGCTTCTACCTCTTCGCGGATAGATTCCGGGGAAAGGTTTTTATACAACTGCCGATCGCCAACTTTGTTGAATAAACTTCCTTTTCGTTCCCAGACAATGCCGCATTTGGTTTCTACTACAACCTGTTCACGGGGCAGTTTTTTTAACGCCTGACCGACGATAACTTCACTATTGCCAAAGTTATATCCTAGCGCAGTATCAATCAGATTAATGCCACAACGATGGGCTTCAAGAATCGTATCAATACATATTTGCCGATCGAGATCGCCATTCCATGCAGGACCGCCGCCAATGGCCCATGTCCCCAACCCCATTCGCGAAAGCGTTATATCCGTTGTGCCTAAAGGTATCTTTTTCATTTGCCTTCATTATCCTTCGTATTCTTCCAGCAATTGTTCGACCAGCTTTCTGTTTTTTACGCCGGTGGTGGCACCGACGCTTAGAACCGAGATAGCCGCCGTTGCATTGGCAAAGCGTGCGCATTCACGCAGATTTTTGCCTTCTAACAGTGCCGCAATAAAACCTGAAGCAAAGTTATCGCCCGCGCCAATGGTGTCGATGGCGGTTATTCCTGCGACCGCCGGCACCTTCATCGTCATGTCACCACGCTTGATAAAGCAGCCGTCTTTACCCGTTTTAATCACCACCGTTTTTACGCCGCACGCAAGAAAGCAGTCAGCAATTTCATCCAGTGTCTCTTTCCCTGTGAGTAATTTTGCCTCGGCAAAATTTGGAAACAGATAATCGACATAACTCAATGCTTCGCAAATATCATCCAGCGTTTCATTCAACCGCGGTTTGATCATATCGGCACAAATGATCATCTGCCGGGCTTTCGCTTGCGTAAAAATTTCTGTTAGCGCTTTACCATCCAATAGAGGACTGTTGAAAATACTGGCCAGTGATAATAATTTCGCCTGAGGAAACCGCGCAAAATCAACATCGTCAATATTTAATTTCCACAAACTGCCGTTACGGTTCGTGACAAACGTCCGCTCGCCATCCTCCGTCACCAGTCCAACGTTAATAGATGTATCTATGCTGACGTCCTGTTTCAGGCTTTGAATATCAATATTCTCTTTGCGACAATGGCCGAGAATAAATTGCCCTGAGGCATCTTTACCAATGCGGCTCATTAATGCGGTACGATGCCCCAGACGAGAAATAATTGTTGCTTCATTTATTGCATCGCCCCCCGGTGCTCATTGCGATTCTTTCAAGAGGATAAGAATCTACATCAAAGATATTTTTACTGACCGGTTGTAATGGAATATCAACAATAGCGGCACCTATACAAATAACGTCGAGATTATCCATATCATTATTCCGCTTTGCCATCAGAACCGAACAGTTCAATTTTTTCCAATGCCCGTTCTTTTACAGCTTTACGTACTTCACGTTCTAAATGCAGGAAAGGCTGATCCTGGTTTTCTTTCACTGCGACCATTGCGGCCTGACAGAGCTCCGTATGAATGTTGATTTTCGCAATACCCAACGAAATTGCAGTTTTAATGTCGGCATCACTGATCCCCGATGCGCCATGCAAAACCAGCGGAACAGAAACAGCATCGCGTACGCGTTTGACGACCTCAAAGTTCAATTGCGGCTCTGACGTATAAACCCCATGCTGGTTGCCGATGGCGACAGCCAATGAGTCACAGCCCGTACGTTCAACAAATTCAGCCGCCTGGTCAGGATCGGTATAGTGATAGCCCGCCAGCGCTTCCTCATAAACGGTTTCATTACCGACATGCCCTAATTCCGCCTCTACCGGAATACCCAGCGGATGAAAGAAATCAACAGCCTCTTTGGTTAAACGAATATTTTCTTCGAAATCAAATGCAGAAGCATCACGCATTAATGAATTCATACCATGAGTCCAGGCGTTATGAATAATCTCCATACTCCGACCATGATCCCAATGAGTTATTACCGGCACCGTTGCTTTTTGTGCCATTGATACCATCATGTGAGAGAAATCTTCAAATGAGGTGTTACCGACAAAACCTGTACCAAAAGAAATAATAACCGGGGATTTCGCTTCTTCGGCTGCGTCTTTAACGCCCATCAACATTTCTGCATTCCATACGTTAAAATGGGCAATTGCATAATGTTTATTTGTGGCATCGTTTTCCCAATATCTGATATCTGCGAGCATGTTCTGTTCTCCCGTATTAATTAATCGCTAATTTTAATAACGCCTTTAATAATGTCGCGCTTGTTGTTAACTGACTCTTCAAATGCCTGTTGTACATCCCGATAATCGTAAATATGCGTCACCATCGATTTCACATCGAATCGCCCTGAAGAAATAGCTTCAATCGTGACCGGATAACGATTGGCATAGCGGAATACCGTCTGGATAGTGACTTCGCGATTGATTTTGAGGAAATTGATTGCCGAATCGCCGGGTACAGTACCAACAATCATAATTTTACCGCCGCGCATTACCAGATTAAAGGTGCCTGTTTAACGGTGACCGCAGAACCCGCTGTTTCGAAAACAATATCTGCGCCCATGTCTTCGGTAAATTGCTGACAGCGTGCAATAGTGTCCTCTTTTGCGCCATTAATAACCACTGTCGCACCAAGCTGTTCCCCCATTGCCAGACGTTTTTCCAGTACATCAACGACGGCAATTTCCGTTGCGCCCAGGCATTTGCACGCTTGCAACGTCATCAAACCAATACAACCTGCTCCCAGAATAATTATCTTCTTACCCGGTTTAACATCTGCCAGCATCGCGGCATGCATCCCGACTGCGGCAGGCTCCACCAGCGCCCCTTCCATCGTGTCCATATTGTCGGGCAGTTTGTAAGTAAAGCTCTCCGGATGACACAGATAGTGCGTTAATGCGCCGCGGTAGTTGGGTTGTGTCGCCATAAAATCAACGTCCGGGCAGATGTTATATTTGCCTTCCAGACAGTAACGACAGTGACCGCAAGGAACGCCAGGTTCGATATTTACCCGATCCCCCGGTTTAAATTTGCGCACGCGGCTTCCCACAGCCACAACCGTCCCGGCGCATTCATGACCCAGGCCAATTTCTTGATTTGGGTCTTTAGGCGGAATAAACGGGCCTGATTCAAAACCATGTACATCTGAACCACAAATACCGACATATTCTACTTTAATCAAAACTTCATCTTCTTTAGGCACTGGTATTTCTGCTGAAATAATTTTCATTGTGCCCGGCACCTGCAATATTGCTTTTGAATTTTTCATTTTGAATCCACCCGTATTATTTATTGGCTACTGCATCAATACTTAAACTTTCAACGGAGACACCTTTGGTTTCAATTCCAATGGTGGCGATAGCAATTGCGACAATAATTGAAACAGCCCCCAGAAGAATAAAGACTCCCGTTACACCATAACTACTGAGCAGCACTGCAACGGCATAAGGTGCGGCAATACCACTGATTCGCCCTACCGCATTCGCCAGACCGGAGCCACGGAGTTTGGCCTCTGTCGGCCAGATTTCAGGGACATACACTGCCGAGGCATAGCAAACGTACATATAGACGAAAGTAATCAGGAAGAAACCAATCAGCGTTATGAGCAACATACTGGTTTGCAGTGAATAGATATATCCGAGCACCGCAATCAGGATTAATAGCCCCACACCCATTGTTTTACGCGGAATTTTATCCATCACCAGCATGGCAATAAAAATACCAAATGGCGCGCCAAACATACTCATGGTATTTAAAACAATCGAGTCTTTTAAATTAATCCCCTGGGTCATGAATATTGTTGGCAACCAGTTAATTAGTGTGTACTGCACAACGTTCATGGTAATCAGCACACAAGAGCCTAATATCACGCGTTTCAGTAATACTCCTGTCAGTAAGGCTGAATACGGCACCGCTTGTGGCGCTTTACCGTCATCAGCAATAACCACAGGCGGCAAAGGTTTACCCGTCTGGCGTATGACGCCTTCTTCTATACTCCGCATGACTTTCTCGGCTTCCTGATACCGTCCGCGCGATTCCAGCCAGCGCGGGGATTCAGGAAAGTAGCGCCAGGCCAGCGCCGTAGCGATAAGCGACAATATTGCAGGAATAAGCAGTTGTACCCGCCAGTTCCACTCTGCACTAATCAGCGGCGTGAGTCCCATCGCAATCAGTGAGCAGAGCGAATATGACCAGTTGCCAATAAAGGAAACCCGACTGGACCACGTTCCGCGATTTCTACCGGGCATATATTCGGTGAAACCAGCAAACAGTGTAACCAGTAAAGCTCCCAGCCCAACGTCCATCACAAAACGGCAGGCAATAAGAAAATCCATATTCGGTGAGAAAGCACCGACAACCATCGAGGCAATATGAATGGCCTCATAGAGGATGAACGCATTTCTGCGACCGGTTTTGTCGCCAATGATGCCGCCCACCAGCGCACCGAGAAACATTCCGGCGGTCGTGATTGCTGAGAATGTGGCTGTGGTGGAATTATCTGTCCAGCCCAACGCTTTCAGCTGCGCGAGGATCAAGCCACCAACGGCATTACTCCAGCAGACAAGCAAGCCAAACGCGACGATGGCAAACATTGACGAATGCCAGCGGCAATCCGGTAAGCGATCCAGCCGTGCACCACAATGCGGTTTTGTTATCTGTTCCATGCGATAACGTTCCTTCAGGAGAGTAGTTATTCATCAAAGTCGTAAGTCATGATCACTTTGATTGCGGTTTTATCGACCATCGCATCAAACCCTTCGCGCCATTGCGACAGGCCGATACGATGCGTGATCATCGGTTTGACTTTGATAGCGCCGCTGGCTAATAGCCGGATAGCGTTACGCCATGAGGTGGAGTCATAGGCCATATGCCCAATGATGCTTTTATTCCAGGCGGTAATGTCATTAATCGAGAAATCAAGAGGTTTGAAGCCCATTCCAACGCGTACCACTTCCCCATTCGGGCGGAGCATTTCGATGGCTTGTTTCAGTGCGATATTGGCACCGGAGCATTCAATCACCAGTCCCAGATTATCTTTGCCACAAATTTGCTGGCAGCGCGCCACCACATCTTCGGTAGAACCATTTACTACTGCCGTCGCCCCCAGTTCTTTTGCAACCGGGAAGCGGACCGCCACATCTTCTTGCAGACCAACGACGACGATATTTACCGCCCCCATAATCCGCGCCATTTGTACGGAAAACAGCCCGAGTGGGCCAGTGCCAATGACGACAACATCCTGACCAGGAAGGAATTTCGATTGCTGCGCGATGGATTTATAGGCATTACAGATAGGGTCAAGTACGGCTGCGTCCTCATAATCAACACCATCAGGGATTTCCCACAACGCATGACGATGAATTTTGAGAATTTCACCAGGAACCAGACAATATTTGGAAAAACCACCGCCCCAGGTATTGTTATCCAGACCAAGGTTTACTTTTTCTGTACAACACAGAAAATCACCCTGTTCACAGGCCGGACAAACGCCGCAAACGTGACCGCTGTTATCCGACACGACGCGTTGCCCCACTTTCCAGTCTTTGACTTTTTCACCAACCTGCGCAATACAACCTGCGAACTCATGGCCGCGGATAGAGTTAAACTCATCAGAACCGCTATCGACATTGTAGTGCTTCATGTCTGCGCCGCAGATTGCCGCGGCTTTAATTTCAATCACTACGTCTTCCGGGCCACAAATGGGTTGTGGGACATGAATCATCTTGTAGCCGCCAAAGGCCTTGCCAAACCGAGCCAGTGCTTTCATTGCGTCATCCTCTGTGTTTTGTTTTGCTTAGATGGCCATCATACTTACCCACATGATTTTTGAGGTCAACATTAAATCTGCACAACACAGATAATGACCTGCATTTTACAACTTAGATCACAATTACGCAGAAAATGGCTGGGTCTGTTACAGGTTGGTGGAAGGCGGGACGCAAAAAGAGCAAATTCGAGAGGGATTACCGGCCAAATAGGTCTGAGACTTAAGTTCAGGAGAAGTCATTCAGGCGTGAACGCGACTGCAAGAGATCGGACTGGGACTTAGCCAGGTCGGGTCGAGATAATTGAGACGAGTCGTGGGGTCATTGTTGGCTATCCCCTTCATAGCCGCGGCAAAAAGGGGATGAACCACTTACTTAAACATGGCAATAGGCTTTGCTGAGATACCAAAATCTTCTTTTAACTGCTGTTTGCTCTTCATGACCATCTGACCATTTGTGTCAATTGTCATATGCTGTGCTTCGGTATTATGGCGGGCTTGCCACAGCATCACCAGTTGCAGGCAATTCTCTTTTTGTTCCTCGGTCAACGCAACGCCATCAGGCCATTTCCCCAGTTCAACAGCGGTCGACAAACGCTGGTATACCTCAGGCGTCATGCTGTTGATAATGTCATCAAGATTCATAATTTTTCCGCTCCTGTGGAATAAGTTGCTGAATCGTTTTTTCAACCGTTGATTTCTTCGCCGTTTTCGCCATCAGTGAAGCGTAAAGAAGCAGAGTTAACACAATAACGTTCGCCTGTTGGTTGCGGCCCGTCGGGAAAGACATGCCCCAGATGGGCATCACAGTTACCGCAACGAATTTCTATGCGCTGCATTCCATGTGACAAGTCTTTGATATAACGAATGGATTCTTCACTCACCGGTTCGTAGAAACTGGGCCAGCCACAGCCGGAATCATACTTGGTTTCGGAATGAAACAGCGGGGCATCGCAGATCAAACAGTGATATACGCCGTCACGCTTGTTATGCAGTAAACGACCCGTAAATGGCGGTTCTGTCCCATGATTCTGCGTCACGTAAAACTGCATCTCGGACAAATTTTTTTTCAGTTCTTCTGCCGAAGGTTTATTCGCCATTTACTCACATCTCACTTTAATCGTGCTCACATTACGTGACTGATTCTAACAAAACATTAACACCAACTGGCAAAATTTTGTCCTAAACTTGATCTCGACGAAATGGCTGCACCTAAATCGTGATGAAAATCACATTTTTATCGTAATTGCCCTTTAAAATTCGGGGCGCCGACCCCATGTGGTCTCAAGCCCAAAGGAAGAGTGAGGCGAGTCAGTCGCGTAATGCTTAGGCACAGGATTGATCTGTCGCAATGATTGACACGATTCCGCTTGACGCTGCGTAAGGTTTTTGTAATTTTACAGGCAACCTTTTATTCACTAACAAATAGCTGGTGGAATATATGACTATCAAAGTAGGTATCAACGGTTTTGGCCGTATCGGTCGCATTGTTTTCCGTGCTGCTCAGAAACGTTCTGACATCGAGATCGTTGCAATCAACGACCTGTTAGACGCTGATTACATGGCATACATGCTGAAATATGACTCCACTCACGGCCGTTTCGACGGTACCGTTGAAGTGAAAGACGGTCATCTGATCGTTAACGGTAAAAAAATCCGTGTTACCGCTGAACGTGATCCGGCTAACCTGAAATGGGACGAAGTGGGTGTTGACGTTGTCGCTGAAGCAACTGGTCTGTTCCTGACTGACGAAACTGCTCGTAAACACATCACCGCTGGTGCGAAGAAAGTGGTTATGACTGGTCCGTCTAAAGACAACACTCCGATGTTCGTTAAAGGCGCTAACTTCGACAAATATGCTGGCCAGGACATCGTTTCCAACGCTTCCTGCACCACCAACTGCCTGGCTCCGCTGGCTAAAGTTATCAACGATAACTTCGGCATCATCGAAGGTCTGATGACCACCGTTCACGCTACTACCGCTACTCAGAAAACCGTTGATGGCCCGTCTCACAAAGACTGGCGCGGCGGCCGCGGCGCTTCCCAGAACATCATCCCGTCCTCTACCGGTGCTGCTAAAGCTGTAGGTAAAGTACTGCCAGAACTGAATGGCAAACTGACTGGTATGGCGTTCCGCGTTCCGACCCCGAACGTATCCGTAGTTGACCTGACCGTTCGTCTGGAAAAAGCTGCAACTTACGAGCAGATCAAAGCTGCCGTTAAAGCTGCTGCTGAAGGCGAAATGAAAGGCGTTCTGGGCTACACCGAAGATGACGTAGTATCTACCGATTTCAACGGCGAAGTTTGCACTTCCGTGTTCGATGCTAAAGCTGGTATCGCTCTGAACGACAACTTCGTGAAACTGGTATCTTGGTACGACAACGAAACCGGTTACTCCAACAAAGTTCTGGACCTGATCGCTCACATCTCCAAATAAGTTGAGATGACACTGTGATCTAAAAAGAGCGACTTCGGTCGCTCTTTTTTTTACCTGATAAAATGAAGTTAAAGGACTGCGTCATGATTAAGAAAATTTTTGCCCTTCCGGTCATCGAACAAATCTCCCCTGTCCTCTCCCGTCGTAAACTGGATGAACTGGACCTCATTGTGGTCGATCATCCCCAGGTAAAAGCCTCTTTTGCATTACAGGGCGCACACCTTCTCTCGTGGAAACCTGCGGGTGAAGAAGAAGTTCTGTGGTTGAGCAACAACACACCGTTCAAAAATGGCGTCGCTATTCGCGGTAGCGTACCGGTTTGCTGGCCGTGGTTTGGTCCGGCGGCACAACAAGGTCTGCCTGCGCACGGTTTTGCCCGCAACCTGCCGTGGACGCTGAAATCACATCATGAAGATGCTGATGGCGTAGCGCTGACTTTTGAATTGACACAAAGCGAAGAGACGAAAAAATTCTGGCCGCACGACTTTACGCTGTTAGCGCATTTCCGCGTGGGTAAAACCTGTGAAATCGATCTTGAATCACATGGCGAATTTGAAACCACCTCTGCCCTGCATACCTACTTTAACGTGGGTGATATCGCTAAGGTAAGCGTCAGTGGGCTGGGCGATCGCTTCATTGATAAAGTGAATGACGCGAAAGAAGATGTACTGACCGACGGTATTCAGACCTTCCCTGACCGTACCGATCGCGTGTATCTGAATCCGCAAGATTGCAGCGTGATTAATGATGAAGCGCTGAATCGTATTATCGCCGTAGGCCACCAGCATCATCTGAACGTTGTCGGCTGGAACCCGGGACCGGCGCTTTCAGTTAGCATGGGCGACATGCCGGACGATGGCTACAAGACCTTTGTTTGTGTAGAAACGGCTTACGCTTCAGAAACGCAAAAAGTCACCAAAGAGAAACCTGCACATCTGGCGCAATCCATTCGCGTTGCCAAACGTTAATTTGCGTTAATGTTGTGTGCCGGGTGCGATGCATCCGGCACGTATCAACATCACACCATATCCAGCGCAGTTTTTCCTTTTGGTGCCGGATATGCCTTATCCAGCATAGCTAATTCCGCTGACGAAAGTTCGACCTCAAGCGCAGCTGCATTTTGTTGGACATGTGCAATTTCGTTGACTACCGCGTTTTTTAACAGTCCATTGCGCAACCGCCCGGCCTGGACTAATGGACTGTAAGCCATCACCGGCATCTGCTGTTGCTGGCACCAGGGGAGTAGATCGTACTCAATCCCTCGTGAACCGAGATGGTAAAGCACCTGATTAGTGGCACACTGATTTCCCCCCGGCAGCTGCCAGAGTTCCTGCATATCGGCATAACCAAGGTTAGAAACGCCCCAGCGACGGATTTTTCCCTGGGCGATCAATTTTTCCATCGCAGCAACAGTCTCTTCAAAAGCGAAACTGCCAGACCAGTGTAATAAGTAGAGATCGAGATAATCAGTATTGAGACGGCGTAAACTGGCTTCGCATGCATTTATCGCTTTTTGCCCGCCAGCATTCCACGGATAGACTTTAGAGACGAGAAAGACCTTCTCTCGCAGACCGGTTAATGCTTCCCCAACCACCTTTTCGGCACCGCCATCGGCATACATTTCGGCGGTATCAATGAGGGTTAAACCGAGTTCAATGCCTGCGCGTAGTGCAGCAACTTCTGTTTTGCGCTGACTGGCATCTTCGCCCATATACCATGTTCCCTGCCCTATGGCTGGCAGTGAGACATCGCCACTAAATTGAATCATTTTTTGTTGCATTGTTTCCTCCCAGGTATTGCACCACCGTAATGCAAAACAGGGCGTGACGCCCTATTTTTATGCACAAAATGCCCTGGAAAGATGCATTATCAGAATTTGTAGGTGATCCCGGTAGAAATCAGGCCAGTCCAGGATTTATCCACCATCGGGCTGTCAGTAACTTCATCAGACAGACGGGTGTAGCGCGCGGTACCGTAAACACTCCAGTCGCCGAGGAAGTTGTAGCTGGCGCTCAGCTCAAGGTAAGGGCTCCAGCTGTCATTTGGGTTATACCCACGCAGACCGCTGCGAGCGGACTCTTTGCGCGATACGCCATAATAGTATTCGTTCTGGTTTTCGCTGTTCCACTGCACACCAATACCCGGAGTCACGGTCAGGCCACCGTTGGTGTAACGATACAACCAAGCCATATCCCAGACAATGCCGTTGCTGTTATCCAGGGTATCGCCAGCCAGGGTGGTACGCAGGTAACCGTACTGGGTAAAGTGAGCATAAGACAGACCAGCCATCATGGTGCTCTTACGGTCATCCAGGTGACGCATTTGGTGATCGCCACTGTCTTTCGCTTTGAAGTAAAGCGGCGACCAGTAAGCGGTAATTGAAAGTTTATCCGTTGCGTCATTCCACAGGTAGTAACCACCACCTAAGCCACGGAACCAGAAGTTATCGCCTTCATAGTTGATTACCGGTACTGGGTAAACATCGGTATCGTAATCTTTATATGGGTGCTCAACGACACCTACGCCTGCGCCCAGGGAAAATTTACCTTCAGCGTGCGCTACGCCTGCAGACGTTGCGATAAGCACTCCAAGTGCCAGAAGTTTGAGTTTGGTCACAATTAATCATTCCTTAAACAAATGTTTAGCGGGCGACAAAGTTTACCCGTCAATACATCGAAACCCAACCTTTTTACGTTTTCATTTTTTAAAGTAACTGTTTAATTTTCCTGCCGCGGATGACACCGCGCTTACAGCCAAATGGATTTAGCGTTACTGGCGAGCCTGGTCTTTACATTAATTATGCAAAATTTATGGATGAGTTGTTGATATGCCATTGAAATTAAGAAAGCCGTGCAGGCAAGTTTTCCATTTGCCATCTACGCTTAATTTTGAAGGTGTATCACCGGGCACGTTGTTCTCATCGTCGATAAAATGGCATGAGAGTTGCTGTGTTTTAGCAAGAGACGTCGTTCAGTTTACCTCTTCCGGGAGCCTCTACTATTCATATGAACGGCTCTTAACCTGTGCTAAAAAACGAAAGGACGGCATACCATGAATATATTCGATCACTATCGCCAGCGATATGAAGCTGCCAAGGACGAAGAGTTCACACTGCAGGAGTTTCTTACCACTTGTCGGCAAGATCGCAGTGCTTATGCCAACGCGGCTGAGCGGCTATTGATGGCTATCGGTGAGCCTGTCATGGTCGATACAGCCCAGGAACCCAGACTTTCTCGACTCTTTTCTAACCGGGTCATTGCACGTTATCCGGCATTTGAAGAGTTTTACGGCATGGAAGACGCGATTGAACAGATTGTCTCTTATCTGAAACACGCGGCTCAGGGGCTGGAAGAGAAGAAACAAATCCTGTATCTGCTGGGGCCTGTGGGTGGGGGTAAATCATCGCTTGCTGAGCGACTGAAATCATTAATGCAGCTCGTACCGATTTATGTATTGAGCGCCAACGGTGAGCGTAGCCCGGTCAACGATCATCCGTTCTGTCTTTTCAATCCGCAGGAAGATGCTCAGATTCTGGAAAAAGAGTATGGCATTCCTCGCCGTTATCTCGGCACCATCATGTCGCCATGGGCGGCAAAACGCCTGCATGAATTTGGTGGCGATATCACTAAGTTCCGGGTAGTGAAGGTCTGGCCGTCAATTCTGCAACAAATTGCTATCGCCAAAACGGAACCCGGTGATGAGAACAACCAGGACATCTCCGCGCTGGTTGGGAAAGTCGATATTCGTAAACTCGAACACTACGCGCAGAATGACCCGGACGCCTACGGCTATTCCGGTACGCTGTGCCGCGCCAATCAGGGGATCATGGAATTCGTTGAGATGTTTAAAGCACCGATAAAAGTGCTGCATCCCTTGTTAACCGCCACTCAGGAAGATAACTACAACGGGACGGAAGGTATCTCCGCCCTGCCGTTCAACGGGATTATTCTCGCCCACTCGAACGAGTCCGAATGGGTCACTTTCCGTAATAACAAAAACAACGAAGCCTTCCTCGACCGTGTTTACATCGTGAAGGTGCCGTATTGCTTGCGCATTTCCGAAGAGATCAAAATCTACGAGAAATTGCTTAATCACAGTGAATTGACTCACGCCCCATGCGCCCCTGGCACGCTCGAAACACTGTCACGTTTTTCCATTCTTTCGCGCCTGAAAGAGCCAGAAAACTCCAGCATTTATTCAAAGATGCGGGTTTATGATGGCGAAAGTCTGAAAGACACCGATCCGAAAGCCAAGTCGTATCAGGAATATCGTGACTACGCCGGTGTCGATGAAGGGATGAACGGTCTGTCGACGCGTTTTGCGTTTAAGATCCTCCCCCGCGTGTTCAACTTCGATCATGTAGAAGTGGCGGCAAACCCGGTCCATCTGTTCTACGTCCTGGAACAGCAGATCGAGCGCGAGCAGTTCCCGCAAGAGCAGGCAGAACGCTATCTGGAGTTCCTGAAAGGTTATCTGATCCCGAAATATGCCGAGTTTATCGGCAAAGAGATCCAGACGGCCTACCTTGAATCCTATTCCGAATATGGGCAAAACATTTTCGACCGTTATGTTACCTACGCGGATTTCTGGATTCAGGATCAGGAGTATCGCGATCCGGATACCGGGCAGCTGTTTGACCGCGAGTCTCTTAACGCCGAGCTGGAGAAAATCGAGAAACCGGCGGGGATCAGTAATCCAAAAGATTTCCGCAACGAGATTGTTAACTTCGTACTGCGCGCCAGAGCGAATAACAGCGGACGCAATCCGAACTGGACCAGCTATGAAAAACTGCGCACGGTTATCGAGAAGAAAATGTTCTCCAATACCGAGGAGCTGTTGCCGGTTATCTCGTTTAACGCCAAAACGTCAACCGACGAGCAGAAGAAACACGACGACTTTGTCGACCGTATGATGGAAAAAGGCTACACCCGTAAACAGGTGCGTTTACTGTGCGAATGGTATTTGCGCGTACGTAAATCGTCTTAACAACCCTGGCCCGGTACACATGCTACCGGGCCTACAACGATAGCGAACCGTGGGCCTGAGAAGCGGCAACACAGGCGTAGCATACAGTTGGCAAATGTAGTACGGGGGGCATATGACCTGGTTTATTGACCGGCGTCTGAACGGCAAAAACAAAAGCATGGTGAATCGCCAGCGTTTTTTACGCCGTTATAAAGCGCAAATTAAACAGTCGATCTCCGAGGCCATTAATAAGCGTTCGGTGACTGACGTCGACAGCAGCGAATCCGTATCCATTCCCACGGAAGATATTAGCGAACCAATGTTTCATCAGGGGCGTGGCGGTCTGCGCCACCGCGTGCATCCGGGCAATGACCATTTCGTTCAGAACGACCGAATTGAACGTCCCCAGGGTGGCGGCGGAGGTTCCGGCAGTGGTCAGGGCCAGGCCAGCCAGGATGGTGAAGGTCAGGATGAATTTGTCTTTCAGATTTCGAAAGATGAGTATCTTGATCTGCTCTTTGAAGATTTGGCCTTACCGAATCTGAAACAAAACCAACAACGCCAGCTGACCGAATATAAAACGCATCGGGCGGGTTATACCGCTAACGGCGTTCCAGCCAATATCAGCGTTGTGCGTTCCTTGCAGAACTCACTGGCGCGACGCACAGCCATGACGGCAGGCAAGCGGCGGGAACTTCATGCACTGGAAGAGAATTTGGCCATCATCAGCAACAGTGAACCTGCGCAGCTGCTGGAAGAGGAACGTCTGCGCAAAGAAATTGCAGAATTACGTGCCAAAATTGAACGCGTCCCTTTTATTGACACCTTCGATTTACGTTACAAGAACTACGAGAAGCGGCCCGATCCCTCCAGCCAGGCAGTGATGTTTTGCCTGATGGACGTTTCCGGTTCAATGGATCAATCCACTAAAGATATGGCTAAGCGTTTTTATATTCTGCTGTATCTGTTCCTCAGCAGAACGTATAAGAACGTGGAAGTCGTATACATCCGCCATCATACCCAGGCGAAAGAAGTCGATGAACATGAGTTTTTCTACTCGCAGGAAACAGGCGGCACCATTGTTTCCAGCGCCCTGAAACTGATGGATGAGGTAGTGAAAGAGCGTTATAACCCGGCACAGTGGAATATTTACGCTGCACAAGCATCGGACGGCGATA
Organism: Shigella sp. SIG3; assembly: GCF_053555855.1. NCBI lineage: Bacteria > Pseudomonadati > Pseudomonadota > Gammaproteobacteria > Enterobacterales > Enterobacteriaceae > Shigella > Shigella sp. SIG3. The sequence continues at coordinate 2,362 of NZ_JBQZXE010000030.1, read as the reverse complement.
ACTGGGCCGATGACTCTCCGCTTTGCCATGAAATCCTGGCGAAAAAATTATTACCTGTTGTTCGTTATTACAGCTATATCGAAATTACCCGTCGTGCACATCAGACATTGTGTGCGAGAATATGAGCATCTGCAATCTACTTTCGACAACTTTGCGATGCAGCACATCCGCGACCAGGATGATATTTATCCGGTGTTCCGTGAACTGTTTCATAAACAAAATGCAACAGCTAAAGACTAAAACTATCAGCCGGGTCATTATCGCCTGGCTGATTTTTAGCTTACTGTAAATTATCTCATTTATTACATACATTAGCTTACAATCGCTTTAAATATGACAGCATAACCTTTACACAATTTAGTTCCAGAAAACAATCATTCGGAAAAATGATTCAGTCAACACGTATTTCCCTGGGGTTATTCTTTAAATATTTTTTATCGTTAACGAAAATTGATCTTGGTCAAAACTATATATCTCTGCCATCAATAAAATCCAGCACTCACATTGCTCTCCTTTTTATGGTTTCTATGGGCACACAAAAATTAAAAGCTCAAAGCTTTTTTATTTTCAGTTTATTGCTGACGTTAATTTTATTTTGCATCACCACATTATATAACGAAAAGACGAATGTAAAACTCATCCCACAAATGAATTATCTGATGGTCGTTGTGGCTTTGTTTTTCCTTAACGCAATCATTTTTCTTTTCATGTTAATGAAATATTTCACTAACAAACAAATTCTACCAACACTCATTTTAAGTCTTGCACTTTTAAGTGGCCTTATCTATTTAGTTGAAACTATTGTTGTTATCCATAAACCTATCAGCGACAGTACACTGATCCAGACAAAGTCGAATGATGTTTCTATTTTCTATATTTTCCGCCAACTCAGTTTTATTTGTTTAACCTCGTTGGCGCTCTTTTGTTATGGTAAAGACAACATCCTTGACAACAATAAGAAAAAAACTGGCATTCTGTTGCTGGCGCTGATTCCTTTTTTAGTTTTTCCCCTTCTGGCACACAATCTGAGCAGTTATAACGCTGACTATTCTTTGTATGTCGTCGATTACTGTCCTGACAACCATACTGCGACCTGGGGAATCAACTATACAAAAATATTGGTTTGTCTGTGGGCATTTTTACTGTTCTTTATTATCATGCGTACACGATTAGCCAGCGAACTATGGCCATTAATAGCATTATTATGTCTGGCATCGCTATGCTGCAACTTACTTCTACTGACTCTGGATGAGTATAATTACACCATCTGGTACATCAGTCGCGGGATTGAAGTCTCCAGTAAACTGTTTGTTGTGTCTTTTCTGATTTATAACATTTTTCAGGAACTGCAACTCTCCAGCAAACTGGCAGTTCATGATGTGCTGACCAATATTTATAATCGGCGCTACTTTTTCAACAGCGTAGAGTCATTATTGTCGCGACCTGTTGTTAAGGACTTCTGTGTCATGCTGGTTGATATTAATCAGTTCAAACGCATCAATGCCCAATGGGGACATCGTGTGGGTGATAAAGTGCTGGTTTCAATTGTCGATATTATCCAGCAAAGCATCCGCCCCGATGATATTTTAGCGCGACTGGAGGGTGAGGTGTTTGGCTTGCTATTTACCGAACTCAATAGTGCCCAGGCAAAAATCATTGCGGAACGTATGCGTAAAAATGTCGAACTCCTGACCGGCTTCAGTAACAGATATGATGTTCCTGAACAAATGACCATCAGTATTGGCACGTTTTTTTCAACGGGTGACACGCGTAATATCTCGCTTGTCATGACGGAAGCAGATAAAGCCTTACGCGAAGCGAAAAGCGAGGGGGGCAACAAAGTGATTATTCATAATATTTAAGTGCAAAAATATTCAGAGCCATGCTTTTTGCGTGGCTTTTGCATACAATTTATTACTATTACCCCTAAATTTCCCCTCCCCAGCGGCGCAGAGATGAGTATAATTAGCGCCCCTGTGCCAGGCCGCAATCGAACTTTATCTGGTTTTCTCGTTTCACTAACCGAAGGAGTGCCATTTATCATGAAATTGCACCATAGAATGCTCCGGCATTTTATCGCCGCAAGTGTCATTGTGCTGACATCTTCCTTCCTTATTTTTGAACTTGTCGCCAGCGACAGAGCAATGAGTGCCTATCTGCGCTATATCGTGCAGAAAGCAGACTCCTCCTTTCTTTATGATAAGTATCAGAATCAGAGTATTGCCGCGCATGTGATGCGCGCTCTCGCTGAGGTGTACTGTCAATAGCGGACACTACCATTTGTTCTTTTTTTAAGCAGCCATCTGATGATATTTTTCCCTGAAGGCTGCCGGGGAGATATTCTCCAGACGAGAGTGACGAC